>JAYVCM010000451.1:0-8619 GCA_043749955.1 Limisphaerales bacterium
CTGGTGATCAGCGACGTGATGATGCCGCAGCTCGACGGGCCGGCGATGTTGCGCGGCTTGAAACAAATCCAGCCCAGTGTGAAAAGCATCGTCATCACCGGCCTCGGCGAGGAGAACCGCGTGGCCGACGCGAAGGCGGCGGGCGCGGATTTTATTTTGCACAAACCCTTCACCGCCGGCCAGCTCCTCGCGGACGTGAAGCAACTGCTGTCGTGAGCGGCGAATGATGGCCATGACTGCCAGCCCACATCGCGACGGCGCGGCTTTGGAGTCCAACTGGACGAGCGCGCCATTGACGGACGCGGACTACGATTTTTTGTGCCGGCTGGTTTATGAGCGGAGCCGCATCTGCCTCGGCGCGGACAAGCGGGTGCTGGTGACGTCGCGGCTGGCCAAGCGGCTCCGGCAACTGGGGCTGGACAACTACGGCGACTATTGCGACCGGCTGCGCGCGGCGGACGGCGCGGAGGAGCTGCAGGGCCTCATTGACCGCATCGCCACGAACCACACGCATTTTTTCCGCGAGCCGAAGCACTTTGATTTTCTGCGCGAAACCATCCTGCCCGCGTGGCGCGCGAAAAAAAACGGCGGGCCGTTCCGCGTGTGGAGCGCGGCGAGTTCCACCGGCGAGGAGCCTTACACCATCGCCATCGAACTCGCGGAACATCTGGCGCCGGCGGCGACGGGTGCGTGGCGGATTGACGCCAGCGACATCTCGACCCGGGTGCTGGAGGTGGCGCGGGCGGGCGTGTATGACGCCGACCGGCTGGCGGACGTGAGCGCGGAACAGGTGCGCCGCCATTTTCAAAAAGGCGTGGGCGGCTGGGAAAATAATTTTCGCGTGAAAAGCGAACTGCGCGAACGCGTGCAGTTTCACCACTTGAATTTGCTGGAGCCGCCGTATCCGTTCGCGCCGTTGTTCCAGGTGATTTTCTGCCGGAACGTGATGATTTATTTTGACCGGCCCACGCAGGCGGCGCTGGTGGCGCATCTCGCGGAGCGGCTGGTGCCGGGCGGCCACCTGCTGGTGGGCCATTCGGAAAGCCTCGGCGCGCTCCGGCATCCGCTGAAACAGATCCAGCCGGCAGTCTATCTCAAACCGGCTGGCTAAGCCGGAACGATGCAGAAGACTTTTAACGCAAAGACGCAAAGGTGCAAAGACGCAAAGGGATTGAATTCGTTTCCATTCCAGTATCGGCTGGCACTGTTTGGTGTGTGCTGGCGGTGAACCAGCCGGTTGAGGTTTTCGTTCACCGCTTTGCGTCTTGGCTGCTTTGCGCCTTTGCGTTGAATTCCCACTGCACGGATTCGGCCAAGATAATTCCGAATTCCGAAGTCCGATGAACCATGGAGTCCATTAAGCCCATGAAGTTTTTCTCTCCATGCCCTTCATGCCCTTCATGGTAAACGGTTCGGCCTGCGGATTCCGGAATTGAAATATTTTTCCAACGCCGGCTCAAGCCGCGCCCGGAACCGCCGATGCAAACGGGATGACGACCCAGCCCACCGAACGGAAAGCTGCCGGCGGGCACCGCGCCGCCGGCAAATACCTGACGTTCCATTTGCAGGCGGAAGCCTACGCGATTGACGTGTTGAAGGTGCGCGAGATCATCCGGCTCACCGCCATCACGCTGGTGCCGCAGATGCCGCCGCACATCCGGGGCGTGATCAACCTGCGCGGAAAAATAATTCCCGTGATGGACCTGCGGCTGCGCTTTGATTTTTCCGCCGGGAACGACACCGAGCAGACGTGCATCGTGGTGGTGCAGGTGAAACTGCCGGACGGCCAGGCTGCGCAGATGGGCCTGGTGGTGGACGGCGTGGAGGAGGTCATCAACATCGCGGACGGCGACATCGAGCCGCCGCCGCATTTTGGCGGGCGGCTGGCCACGGACTGCCTCCTCGGCATCGCCAAGGTGAAGGGCGTGGTGAAATCGTTGCTGGACATTGACCGCGTGGTCGGTGCGCCGGTGTTGTAGCGGCGGACGTCCCGTCTGCCGTAGAGGGCTGGCGTCCCGCCGCCCGGAAAGAACGGTGAAAAGTTTGAGCGGTTTTGGAATTTTCCAGCGCGGCCTCTGTTCTGGCGTTTGATCCACCGGGCGGGACGCCCGGCTCTACGGCAGGCAGGATGCCCGCCGCTACGGAAAAGCGGCGGCGTGCGCGAATGTCAACCGGAACAGCCATGGCTTCGAATCCTGCGGACGGGCGGGCCGCAATTTTTTCCTTAAAGCGTCCGTCCGTTTTTTCCGATGTTCCACTGGCCGGGCCGGCATTGGCCGGGTTGAAAAAAAACCTGAAGGCCGCGAAAAACAAACTGGTCCGCCGGTGCCCGTCATTTGAAATCAAAAACGCCCCACATGAAAATCCGCACCATTGCCCAACGGCTTTACGTCACGCTCGGCCTGCTCATCTGCCTGTTTCTGGCCGGCCTCGTGCTGATGTTCTGGGTGGCGGTGCGGGACACGGAGAACACGCGGCGGCTGGAGGCGCGTCACCAGCAGATCGTGGCGGCCACCGCGCAGCTCCGCCTGGACCTGCTGCAGATGAGCGACGCGCTGCGCGGGCGGCTGCTGGATCCCAGAAGTGAAACGGAGCGCGCCCGGAAATTTGCCGCCGATGACGACCTCGTGAAAGTTTCCGGCGAGTTAAAAAAGCTGCTGGCCGACACGCCGGAACTGGTGGCGGGCATCCGCGCGGTGGCGGATTTTGACGCCCAGACGTTGAACGTGCTGGAGAACCGGGTGCTCGACCTCATCGCTACGGATCCAAAGGCGGCGGTGGAATTTTATGAAAAATCCTACCTGCCCCAGCGGCTGGAGGAAAACCGGCTGCTGGATGATTTTCTGGCGGCCAGCGGCCAGGCCGCCCGCCAGGAGATGTCGCAGGCGGAAGCGTCGCGGTCGGTGGGGCTGGCGTTCATCGCGGGCCTGCTGCTGGTGACCATCCTGCTGGGAAAATTTCAGGCGGTGGCGATTCAGAACAATCTCCGGTCCAGCATCGGTTCGCTGCAAGGCGTTTCCCTGCAGGTCACCGAGGCGGCGGGCTGCATCTCGGCCAGCAGCCAGATTCTGGCGGAAGGCTCCAGCGACCAGGCCGCGTCCATCGAGGAGACCAGCGCCTCGCTGGAGGAAATGGCCAGCATGACCAAGCGCAATGCCGAGAACGCCCAGAAGGCGAATGATCTGGCCCGGCAAACCCGCTCGGCCGCCGACAAGGGCGCGGAAGACATGCAGGCCATGTCCGCCGCCATGCAGGCGATTAAAATTTCCAGCGACGACATCGCGAAAATCATCAAGACGATTGACGAGATCGCGTTTCAGACGAACATCCTCGCGTTGAACGCGGCGGTCGAGGCGGCGCGCGCCGGCGAGGCGGGCATGGGTTTCGCCGTCGTCGCCGACGAGGTCCGCAACCTCGCGCAACGCAGCGCGCACGCCGCCAAGGAGACGGCGGCCAAGATCGAAGGCGCCATCGGCAACACCGCGCACGGCGTGGCCTTGAGCGGCAAGGTCGCGGCGACCTTGAACGACATCGTGGCCAAGGCGCGCGAGATGGACGAGCTGGCGGCGGAAGTGGCCGGCGCGTCCCGCGAGCAGACGCAGGGCATCACGCAGATCAACATCGCCGTCGGCCAGATGGACAAGGTCACGCAGGGCAACGCCGCCAGCGCGGAGGAAAGCGCGGCGGCGGCGCAGGAATTAAATTCCCAGGCCGTCGCCATGAAACACACCGTCAACGAACTCATGCAGCTCGTCGGCGGCGCGGACCCCGCCCCGGCGTCCGCCAGACCGGCGGCGGGCGGAAAAAAATCTCCGTTCCCCAGCGGCCTCAAATCCCTCGGTGGTGTCCGGCCGCACAACGGCAACGGACATCCTTCGGCCGGCGGGAAAACCGCCGCGTCCGGCCTCGCCGCGCGCCGCGAGGAAATCCCGATGGACGCCGACTTCCGGGATTTTTAAGCGGGACCATGCCGAAGACTTTCAACGCAAAGACGCAAAGGTGCGAAGGCGCAAAGGTTTTGAAAACCTTCGCTGACAGTCCTGGGACGCACCGGATGGGGTCGCAAGCTGTCTGCCGCCCTCGTTCAAATCTTGGCCGCCTTAACTTTGCATCTTGGCCTCTTTGCGCCTTTGCGTTGAATTCCAATTGCATCGTTCCGGTTTAAGCGCGGATTTTTCATCCGCCCGCAGTTGCCTTTGCGTTCCCGTTGGGATAAAACCCCTGCGTCCGGCGCGGCCGCGTTGCCGGAAATCCGACCACAAAAAAATTATGAGCGAATCCGTCATTGCCCAAAAATCCCCGTTTGTCCTGCCGATGCAGCCGGGCACCTATTATTTCTGCACCTGCGGCCAGTCCAAGGGCCAGCCGTTCTGCGACGGTTCGCACAAAGGTTCCGGTTTTGCGCCGAAGCCCGTGACCTTGAGCGAGGCCAAGACCGTGGCGTGGTGCGGCTGCAAACATTCCGCGAACCTCCCGTTCTGCGACGGCACCCACGCGAAGCTGTGACGGCCGGCTGACCGGAAACGTCGTCCGGCGCAGCTTGACACCGCCCCCGGAGCGCCGGTCTCCGACCCGGCGGGCATTGAACTTTGCCCGCAAACGCGCCGGATCGGAGATCGGCGCTCCGCAACGCCTGCGGAGCCGGGGCCGCACCTCAAGCTGCACCGGCCTCGTCGGCGCGATTGAAAAATCTTGCGTTTTGGTGCGCGCTGGTTAATCTGATTTCCCTTCTGGCTGCACCCATAGCTCAATTGGATAGAGCGGCTGACTACGGATCAGCAGGTTATAGGTTCAACTCCTATTGGGTGCACCACCTGAAAAATTCCGCCGCCGAAAAATTTCCAACACGTCTTTGCGGCTCGAATTATGTGCCGCCGCAAAACGCACGTGGAAAAGCTGGAACGCTTCGTGAAATTCAAACCGCAGCCGCCGCTGCGCGAAATCATCCGCCTGGCGGCGGGTTGAATGGAATGTAAAATAGTTTAATTGAATTTTGACTATTCCAAATTCACTTCTTATCCAACAACGGAGCAAGAATTGTTATTGCGCCACCTACAATCATAATGACACAGCACCAATTGAACTGCTTGAACGTAAGACCGACAAATTTTTGAGGTTGTTTGCGAATATAAATCAATCCAAACACCCCCCAGAACATTAATAAACCGCCCATAAAAAAATTCATAATACGTTCAATTTGACGCCTTCCCGCTTCAGCAAACTGCGTTTCCAATCCAATCCGCCGGAGAAGCCGCCGAGTTTTTTGTTCGCGGCCAGCACGCGATGGCACGGCACCAAAACCGGAACCGGGTTCGCGCCGCACGCGCCGCCCACGGCGCGGACGGCCTTGGGCCGGCCAATCGCCTGCGCGATTTCACCGTAGCTCTTCGTCTTGCCGCTGGAGATTTTCCGTAGCGCACTCCAGACGCTTTTCTGAAATTCCGTTCCGGCCATGTCCAGCGGCGGAAATTTTTTCGGTTCACGGCCGGCAAGAATTTTTTTCAGCGCATCGGTCGTCATGCGATGCCAGCGGCGAATTTTAATTTGTAGGAGACGACGTGAGGAGTCTCTATCTGAAGCCCCAGAAGCCGGAGAAATTTGAGACTCGTCACCTCGTCTCCTACGATGGGAGGTGTTTGGAAAATCCAGTCCGGCCAGTCCCTTTTCCGAATAGCGCGCGGTGAACCGGCCATCGCTCGTCGAAATGGGGAGTTCGATCAGTTCGGTTTTCATTTTCTGTTTCATCTCATCGCAATTTTATTTCATCAACACCGACTGGGAGTCCCGCTCCGAGCGGGATCCCGCCGGCGTGTTGGTTGGGAAACTCGCCGGCGGGACGCCAGCGCTCCCAGGGAAAAAATTCACCGCCAGAACACCAGGATCAGTCCGAGCAGGCCCAGCACGAGAAAACAGACCAGCACAAAAAAGCGGTTGCGGGCCACGCGCTTTTCATAGCGCAGCGGCTTCAATCCCTGCACGCCGCCGGCGGCGAGATAAGTCACGAGGCGCGGATTGCTGGTGGTCGGCCCGCGAAAATGATTCCGCAGGCGGTTCCACAACGCAGGCAGGTCGTATTTGCGCACGCCGAGTTCGTTGAATAGTTCCGGCACCTCGGTCTCGGTGCGCGCCGCGAGGCTGGCGCGCTTGACATCTTCAAACACCGGCTCGCTCGGCTTCGGTGGCGGCGCGGGCTTTTCGGGGGCGCGCGGAATCGTCGGGCCGTGCGGCAGGGCGGTGGAACGGAATTTCGGCCCGGGTGCGCGATGCAATTGCGTGTCGAGCTTCTTGATCTCGGCTTCCAGCGCGGCAATCTCGTCATTGAGCGCGCGCGCCTTGTCGGAGATCGGATCCAGTTTCTTAGCCATGCGACCTCACTTTCGCGCGAGCAGGGCGATGAAAACTCCCAGCGCGCCGAGCGCCACCAGCAGCAGCGGCCACGTCAGCGCCAGCCCGATTTTGCAAAGCTGGCCGAAGCGCAAGTCCGCGAGCGATGGAGCGGCGACGGAAGCGCTTTTGTTCAAGGGCGCGGCGGCGTCCTTGGTTTCACCGGCGAGGGCGGAAATTTTCAACCGGGCGGAATTCCATTCCATCCGGGCGTTCTCGATGGTCGTCAGCGCGCGGGTGAGTTCGATCTGGAAATTTTCCTTCGTCCACGTTTCGTCGTGGATGGCCTGCACTTTGGCGAGCGCGGCGCGGAAATCGCCGAGCGTCTTGACCATCTGCCCGGCGTCGCGGCGGGCGACAAACTCGGCTTCTTCGAGCAGGCCCAGTCCGCGCGTGAGCTGCTGGACGATCTCCTGGCGGCCGGTCGTGAATTCATTCTGGCGGCGGCGCAGCTCTTCCAGGCCGGAGCGTTCGCGTTCAAGCTCCTCCTGCGCGCGCTTGAGTTCGACGAGTTTCTGCTGCGCCTCGACAACTTTGCGGTCCACGTCGTCGCGCGTGGGCGCGGCAAATGCGGATTTGTGCGCCTTGAAATCAGTGTCAATAAATTCAGTGGAGTCGTATTCGCCAGCCATGAAGCGACTTTAGACCCACGCTGCGGAACTGTAAAGCGGGTTTGCGCTTGTCAACGCGCCCGGATTGGCGCAGAACATTCGCATGATTGAACTCATCCAGTTTCCGTGGAGCCCGTTCTGTCTGCCACAACGGCGCATTCTGGAATTTTCCGGCGCGCCTTTCAAAATCACCAACGTCCCGCCGCACGAACGCGCGCGCGTCTGGAAGCTGACGAGGCAGCGCTATTACGGCGTGCCGATCATCCGCGATGGCGGCAAAGTCGTGTTCGAGACCGGCGACGAGTCGCAGGTCATCGCCAAATATCTCGACTGGAAACTGAAGCTCGGACTGTTCCCCGCCGGACTCGAGGGCGTGCAGTCCATTCTCTGGCGCTACATCGAGAACGAGGTGGAAGGCGCGACCTTCCGGCTGAACGACATTCACTACGAGGAACTCCACCGGCGCGAAAAACTTTCAGCCGCCGACGTGCTGCAATACCTGCGCTTCAAGGAACGCAAGTTCGGGCGCGGCTGCATTGACCAGTGGCGCGAGCAGAGCGGCGACTGGTTGAAAAAACTGGAGGCCGGCCTCGTTCCTTTTGAGCAGATGCTGGCGCACCAGCCGTTTTTGCTCGGCGAACACCCGCGCTTTGTGGACTTCGATCTGTTCGGCATGGTGGAGAATTTTCTTTTCTCCGGCCACTACCAGTTGCCGAAATCGCTGCCGCATTTGCGCCGCTGGCATCGCCGCCTGAAAACCGTCCGCATCGCGCGCTGAAAAAGCGGTGTCCTATTTCGGCATTTTACGGAGCGCGACACCGCCGCGCTCCGAAAGTAAATTCGACGAACTGCATCCGCGATGGCAGGATGTTTGCGCGAACAAATGTCCTTGCCCAACACAACTGAACTGCGCGTCAGCGGGATGACCTGCAACAACTGCGCGCGCCACGTCACCGAAGCCATTCAAGGCGTCGCTGGCGTCCAGAGCGCTTCGATCAGTTTGCAAAATGCTGCCGCCAGTGTTCGTTGGAATTCTGCGGATGGAAAAAGTGTCCCGGCGATTCTTGCCGCGATTTCAAAAGCCGGCTACGAAGCCAAAGAAATTTCTTCAGACAAAACCGGCGGCCTCGAATCCAAACAAAGCCATTGGCAATGGACGCTCATCCTCGGCCTTGCCGTCACCGCCGCGCTGATGATTGGCGAATGGATTTTTGGCCTCGCCATGACGCCGTGGTTTCAATGGCTCGCCTTCGCGCTCGCCGGTGTCGTGCAGATTTTCTGCGGCGCGCAGTTTTACCGCGGCACCTGGCGGCAGCTCAAAATCGGCAGCTCGAACATGGACACGCTCGTCGCGCTCGGCTCCACGACGGCGTTTGGTTACAGCACCTGGGCGTTGCTGGGCGGCGTGGGCGGACACGTTTATTTCATGGAAGCCGCCGCGATCATTTCGCTCATCAGCGCCGGCCACTGGCTCGAAGCCCGCGTGAGCGACCAGGCCGGTGGCGCGTTGAAATCATTGCTGAATCTTTCACCGCAGACCGCGCGGAGGATTATTTCAGATCGTAGCAGCCGACGTGAGGAGGCTCATTCTTTATTGCGGAAAGGAATTCAGAGCCTCCTCACG
>JAYVCM010000452.1:0-3225 GCA_043749955.1 Limisphaerales bacterium
GGTTTGCCGAGCGCGTCCTGATTCACCGCGATCACTTCGGGATTGGTCAGCAGCGCGGTGGTCCAGTCATCGTTGTCCGGCAGATTCATTCCGAGCATCAGCGGCGACGGCGCGAGCGACCAGAGCGACATGAGCGTGCGTTGTTCGTCACGCGTGAAGTGCGTCCAATGCGGATTGCCGCCGAGCTTGGAGCGGATGGCGATGCAGCCGATGGGAATCATGTCCGCATCCGGCCAATGCCCTGCCCCGCCGGCGCCGGACCATTGCGCGAGCAGGTCAAATTGTGCGTCCAGTTTTTTCCAGTTGTCCCAGAAATCGCCGGAGATGCGCCAGAGATTCGCGTTCGCGGCGATGTGTCCGGCGCGGCTGGTCGTCGTCGGGCCGGGCGACGTGCTGAAAATAATTGCGTGATCAACTTTCGCAAGGGCGCGATGAATCATTTCGATTTCCGCCGCGTGATACGGTTCCGACAAATCATCCACCTTGATGTAGTCCACGCCCCACGACGCCCAGAGCTGCGCACACGAGTCATACCAAGCCTGTGCCGCCGCGTTGTCGCGCACACCGAACATGTCGGGACACCACAGACATTTGTCGTTCGGGTCGCCTGCGTCGGCAGCGGTGAATTGTCGGCCCAAGATTTTTGTGTTCGCCAGCACGGCCTGGCGCGGGATGCCGCGCATGACGTGGATGCCGAATTTCAATCCCATCGAATGTAATTTGTCCGCGAGCGGTTTGAAACCAGTGCCGTTGGTTGCGGACGGAAAACGATTTGGCGCGGGCAGCAGACGGCTGAATTCATCCGCCGCGAGCGCGGCTCCGACTCGGGTTTTGTTCAGCAAGCGGTCGTCGCCGGTGGGTTGCGGATCATACCAGCGGAAATCCACGACGATGGTGTCCCAGCCGACGGGTTGCAGATGAGCCTGCATCCATGCGGCATTGGCGAGCGTCTCCTCCTCGGTCACGGAATCGCCGAACGCGTCGTAGCTGTTCCAGCCGAGCGGCGGCGTGGCAGCGAGGGGCTCACCGCCGCTGCGCAGCTTCTGCGCCCGCTTGCCGTAGTGAACAACCTTGACCGGCGCTTTGATTTTCGACGCGGCGATGATCTGCTGCTCCAGCACAGTGAGATTGGTGTTGGGCGAGGAAACTTCGGCTGCAACTGAAACGGCGGCGGCGGAAATAAACAGCGTTGTGAACGTAATGAGTTTTTTCATTTTAGCGATTGGTGCAGCGAATAAACTAGGCGACGCGTTTCCCCTCACCCTAACCCTCTCCCTCGGGGAGAGGGAACAGCCGTTGCCGCGTTTCTAAAATCCGAAAGTCGTCGAGCAGAAGTCAGTCGTCGGTTTGCAAAAGCGCTGGGAACGTTTCTCCCTCTCCGCTCCATCGGATGGAGGGGAGAGGGCCGGGGTGAGGTGAGGCTTTTCGTTACAACCATACTTCAAATTACTTCACCACCCGCACCGTTTTTATCGCCGCACGATTCTTGAACATCTGATCCGCCAGCACGCCAAACAGCACTACCGCGCCCATCACGGCGAAGTTGAGCGAGCTGGGAATGCCGAGGAGGTTGACGAGATTTTGCAGCACGAGCAGCAGCGCGGTGCCGATGACGATGCCGACCACCGAGCCTTCGCCGCCGCGCAAACTGCATCCGCCCAGCACCGCCGCCGCGATGCCGTAGAGCTCGTAAAAATTTCCGTGGTTCGACGGCCCGACCGAGTTGGTGTAGAACGCGATCATGATTCCCGAAATTCCCGTGAGCAATCCCGCGATGACGTAGGCGCTCGCGATGACCAACTGCGTATTGATGCCGGAGAAACGCGCGGCCTGCTCGTTGCGGCCGACGGCGAGCAGATAGCGTCCGTAAATGGAACGATGCAGCACGAACCACATGATGATGGAGAGCACGATGAGAATGGCGAACGGCGCGGGCAGGCCGAAAATTTTTCCGCTCGCAAAATGGCGCAACGGCTCGATGCCTTCCGCGCCGGAAAATCCTTTCGTGCTGTCGCCCGCGATGAACCTCGCGATGCCGCGATACAGCAGCAGCCCGCAGAGCGTGACGATGAACGGCTGGAGTTTGCCGCGCGTGATGAGTGCGCCGTGCGCCAGGCCGAGCAGGCCGGAAATGCCCAGCACCACGAGCGTCGCCACCGGCCAAGACCAATGCCATTCCGTCACGCCCATCGCGAGGATCACTCCGGTCAGCGCGCACATCGAGCCGACGGACAAATCAATGCCGCCCGTGATGATGACGAGGCCGAGGCCGAGGCTGAACACGCCGTAAAGCCCGATCAGGTTCGCCGTGTTCACCAAGTTCACCGGCGACAAGAACTTCGGGTTCATGATCGAAGTCACCGCGCACAACACGAACAACAAAACCGAGATGCCAATTTCTTTTTTCATTTCTTAAAAATTTTCTTAACCACGGATGGACACGGATAAACACAGATTCATTTCAAATTATTTATCATGGGCAGTTCGTTTTAACCATGCTCGAATTGTGTTGGTAAGAACTTGAGCATTCAGACCAATATTCGGAAGACGCATCCATTTACCGTTGTAAAATTTCAGAGACGCTCCGCAACCTTTTTCCCAAGTTACGCTTTCAATCTCGGATCGCGTAATAGTTCGATAAACGAAATCAGAAAGAGAAACAACCATCATGCAATTATTCTGAAGAACAATTCTCCTTAAAAAAACATCAATCACAGCAAATGCTCCTAGAATAACAAATCCGGCCAAGACCAGCGGCTTATAGTGTTCAGAAATATCAAATGGCAATTTGATATTCAGCAAAACTATGCCCGCCAAGTAGAGAGTGAAAAAAATTGCTCTCACTCCGATTGTTGGTCGCAGAATTTTGATTTCTTGTTCGGTTTGAGCCACAGCAAATTTTTATATCCGTGTTAATCCGTGTCCATCCGTGGTTAAAAAATTCAATTCACCGCCGCCTTCGCTGCCGCAATGGTTTTGCCGACGGCGAGGTTCATCACGTTTTCCTCGTTGCAATCGGCGCGTTCGAGGATGCCGGTGATTTTACCCTCGTGCATCACGGCCACGCGGTCGCTCACGTTGAGGACTTCCTCCATGTCGCTGCTGATCATCAGAATCACGCCGCCTCGATCCGCGAGTTCGCGCATGAGCCGGTAAATCTCCGCCTTCGCGCCGACATCAATGCCGCGCGTCGGCTCGTCGAGAATCATCACCTTGGGATTCATC
>JAYVCM010000453.1:0-9633 GCA_043749955.1 Limisphaerales bacterium
AACCGCGAGTTGAGCCGGTGCCAGAAAAATCCACGACCGATGTTAATTGACAATTGCCGCCGGCAGGTAGAATAAACAAGGGTGTTCTCCCGCATCCTGATGCCGCATTACATTTTTCTGTTTCCAAATCGTGCAGTTCATCCCATGAAATCAATTTTGCGCGGAACCACCTGGCGGCGTCTCTGCCTGCTGGCGGTCATGGTGCTCACTTTGCTTTCGCCGGCGGTTGAAGCGCAGCCGACAAATGAAGAATTGCGCACGGCGGCGGCGGTGCGCGGGCTGACCGTGGAGCAGGCGAAGCGGCCGATGCACGTCCGCCTGCGCGGCGTGGTGACTTTTTTTGACGAGAACCTCTTTTCCCGTTTCATCCAGGATGACACGGCGGGCATTTATCTCCAAACCTCCCGGATCCTGCCAGCGCTCGTCCCCGGACAGGTGGTGGAACTGGAGGGGATCAGCAGTCCCGGCGAGTTTGCGCCTGTCATCGTGCCGGAAAAAGTGCGGGTGCTGGGCGCGGCGGCTTTGCCGGCACCGAAGCCGGTGACCTATGAACAGCTCGCCAGCGGCAAGGAGGACAGCCAGCTGGTTGAAATCACCGGCGTGGTGCGGTCCGTTCAATTGCATGAAGCCTCGCAGCATTACGTGGTGGAAATCGCCACCGGCGGCGGGCGGCTCTCGGTTTACACCCGGCAGTTGCCGGTGAAGTCGGCGGCCGAATTGCTGGACAGCACGGTGCGCGTGCGCGGCGTCTGTTCAACGCAGTTCAATCATCAGCGGCAGTTGTTCGCCATCCGGCTCATGGTGCCGCAGCCGGACGATCTGGCGATCGAGATTCCGGCGCCAGCCGAGCCGTTTGCCATCGCCACGCGCTCCATCGGCAGCCTGCTGCAATTCGATCCGCAGGAACCGTATGGCCACCGCGTCAAGGTTGCGGGCACAGTGATCTATTACGAACCGGGCAAGCTGGTTTTCTTGCAGGCCGGCGAGCAAGGGATGGAGGTGCAGACGAAAACGCTCGAGCCGTTGCAACTGGGCGACCGCGTGGCGGCGCTCGGCTTTGTCAGCCAGGGTGAATACACGCCCATCTTGCAGGATGCGATCTTTCGGAAAATTTCCACCGGCCCGCCGCTGCCACCGGCCCGCGTGACGCTGGATGAGGCGTTGAAGGGCAAGCACGATTGCCGGTTGATTACGGTCACGGCCAAGCTGCTGGATCGCGCGCTGCACGGGTCGGAACGGTATTTGATCCTGCAGGACGGTGATTTTATTTTCCAGGCCTACCTCAAGCCGGCCGAGGGGCCGGACGCCTTTGCCGGACTGGAAAATGGCAGCCGCGTCTCGGTGACGGGCGTTTGCAAGATTGACCCCGGCGACTGGCAGGCCGGGGAAGAGTGGCGCGCCAGATCATTTCGCGTCGGGTTGCGTTCGGCGGCGGACATCGTCGTGCTCCAGTCGCCGCCCTGGTGGACGCTGAAAAAATTATTGTGGATTGCCGGCGGGCTGGGGTTGGTGGCGCTGGCGGCGTCTGGCTGGGTCATGGTGCTGCGGCGCCAGGTGGTCGAGCGGACGCGGCAACTGGAGAAACAGATTCAAGAACGGCAGCGGGCCGAGCGCGGGCGGGAGATCGAGCGGGAACGCGCCCGCGTCGCCCATGATTTGCACGATGACCTGGGCGCGGGCTTGACCGAGGTGAACATGCTTAGTTCGCTCGTGAAAAGTTCCACCACCACCGCCGAGGAAAAAAACCGCTATCTGGATGACTTGACCGAAACGGCGCGGCGCATGGTCACGTCACTGGACGAGATTGTCTGGGCGGTGAATCCGCGCAATGACACCATCGCCTCGCTCGCCAGTTATTTTGGTTCGTATGCGCAGCGGCTGCTGGAGCTTGCCTCGGTGCCCTGTGGGCTGGATGTGGCGGAGGATTTGCCGGAGCATCCGCTGGATCCGAAGTTCCGGCAGGAAATTTTCCTCGCGTTCAAGGAGGCGCTCACCAACATCGTCCGGCACGCGCAGGCCACGCAGGTCTGGCTGCGCATTTCGGTGCGGAACGAGCAGTTGGTCTTGGAACTGGCCGACAACGGACAGGGTTTTGATTTAGGCGAGCGCAAAGCGGGCGACGATGGTCTGGCGAACATCAAGGAGCGGTTGAAATCGCTGGGCGGTGATTGCGAAATCACGAGCGACCGGCAAAAGGGAACCACCGTGCGCTTTCAAGCGCCGCTTCCGAAAAGATTATTATGATCAAAGTCGGCATTGTGGAGGACAACAAAACTGTGCGCGAGGGATTTGAAACCTTGCTTAACCGCACGCCGGGGTTTCAATGCGTCTGCACCTGCGCCACCGTGGCGGAGGCGCTGAAGAAAATTCCCAAGGCCATGCCGGACGTGGTGCTGATGGACATTCAACTGCCCGACGCGACCGGCGTGGAATGCACCGCCAAACTCAAAGAGCAGATGCCCGCCGTGCACATCGTCATCGTCACGGTGTATGAAGATTCGGAAAGAATTTTTCAGGCGCTGCGTGCGGGGGCTTGTGGCTATTTGCTGAAACGCGCCCAGCCGGAACAAATTATCAACGCCATCAAAGAAGCGCAGGAGGGCGGCGTGCCGATGACGCCGGAGATCGCGCGCAAGGTCATCGGGCAGTTTCGGCAACAAAACACGGCGGCATCGCAGGTGGAAGACCTTACCGAGCGTGAACGCGAAGTGTTGGAATTCGTCATGCACGGGCTGGGCAACAAGGCGATCGCCGACCGGCTGGGCGTGACGGTGGCCGCCGTGAAATGGCACCTGCAGCACATCTACGAAAAGCTCCACGTCCATTCCCGGACGGAGGCGGCGCTGAAATTCAAGCAGGGGCAGCCTGCAAAATACTAGCCGCTCGACTAGCTAGGCAATTCGAGAAGTTCTGTCAGAGTGAGAACGTATCCATTGTCTCCGGCTAATCCCAGAAAGGGAAGCTGTCGTCAACGGTGATGCAGAAAAACAACCTAAACGCCAAGCCAAACACCAATGAATCTCAAAACCTTAAATAATGCCAGCCGCGCTGGCATTAAAAAAACCATCGCCAGCCTCGCCGTGGTCGCGCTGGCGGGCCTGGCCAACGCCTCGGTAACTTTGTTTCCGGACGGAGATTTTGAGTCTCCCGCCGGTGGGAATGGCGCGTGGACGCCCGTCAGCGGCGGCGGATCCTATGTTTACAGCTACCCGAGCACGGGCGGCAATCCGACGGGTTACGGCATCATGGACAACACCGGCGGGGGAGGTGGTTTTGGGATCTGGGTCAATGCCACCTCGCTGGCCTCGATGGGACTTGTGGCCGGCCAGACTTATACCTTTGTTGAAGATATGAAAATCATCTCTGGTGCCAGCATTGGCGGACTGAAGATAGATTTTTCTCCGAGCGGCTCCACCGGTGATATGCGTCCCGCCAGCGGCACCGGGGCTTGGGCAACTTACTCCTACACGGTGACGATTCCGGCGGGGACGACTGGACTTACGGCCGTGCCTCTTTGGGGTCCGAATTCGTCGGTCGCTTATGACAACATCGGCGTCAGTATTCCGGTTGTGCCGCTGTCCGTGACGATTTCAAGTCCGGCCGCCGGCGCCACGGTGGGCACCAACTATTCGATCAACGCCACCGCCACGGTCAGCCCCGCCACCGTTACCAACGTGAACTTCTACGACGGCGCCACCCTGCTCGGCAATGACGCCACTTTCCCTTTTAGTTACGCCGTCAACGGCGCTGCGGCCGGCGCCCACGCGCTGAAGGCCGTGGCGCGGGACAGCAACGGGAACAGCGCCACCTCATCCGTGGTCAACATCACCGTCAGCACCGCAGTGGTGAATCCATACGAAAAGTTTAATTACAGCCTGGGCAGTTTTACCACCGGCACCGCCAGCACGGCCACCGGTTTCACCGGCAACTGGACGGTGGGGAATGGCACCATGGTTGCCGGCCTGACCTATCCCAGCCTCCCGGTGGGCAGCAACGCCCTATCTACCACTGGCAGCCGCGATCAAGTGTCCCTTGCCAGCCCGCTCTCCAGCGGGACTAAGTATGTCGCCTTTTTATTCAATCAAGCCGGCAACAACGGTGGAAATCTAAATGGCCTCTTTCTCCCGGGCAGCGGCACCACCAGCCTGATCGTTGGCATCACCGCGCCCTTTAGCGGCACGGTTGGGGGTCTGGGATTGGGTGCGGTCGCCACTGCGGGTGCCGGGGCTGTCGGAATAACCACCTTCTCCGGGCAGCAAGTAAATACTTTCACCTATAACCAGACGCATCTCATCGTGTTGAAGATTGATTTCAACACCTCGGGCGCCAACGATACGGTCAGTCTCTGGCTTGACCCGGCGGCCGGGGTGGCCGCGCCGGCGGGAGCCGCCAATCTGGTGTGGAGCGCCTACGATGTGGGAACCATTTCCGGGCTTGGTTTCAACATCCAAGGCGGAGGTAATGCCGACAAGTTCGATGAGATCCGGATCGGCGACACTTACGGCGACGTGGTGGGCGACCTAGCCACGCCGCTGTCCGTAGCCATCACGAGTCCGGCCAACGCCGCGACGGTGGACGAAAGCTTCTCGATCACCGCCACCGCCACGGTCAACCCCGGCACGGTCACCAACGTGAACTTCTACGATGGGGCCGCGTTGCTCGGCAATGCCACCAGCGCTCCCTACACTTACCCCGTGAGCGGATTCTCGGCCGGTGCCCATGCGCTGAAAGCTGTCGCGCAGGGCAGCAACGGGAATAAAGCCACCTCGTCCGTGGTCAACGTCACCGTGGTCATCGTCCCGCCCACCGTGATCAGCGCTTACGAGTCGTTTAACTACGCAAGTTTGGCGAATGGCAATGCCAGCACGGCCACCGGGTTCACTGGCAATTGGACTATCGCTGGAACTGCCAACATCATCGGCGGACTGACCTATCCCAGCCTCCCAACGCTCAACAATGCTTTCCAGCAGTCGCCGGCTGGACAGCGCGATGTGGTTGCTTTGGGAACGACACTTGTCAAAGGAACCGTGTATCTAAGCTTCCTCTATAATCAAACTGGCAACAACGGCGGCAACGTGAATGGTCTCTATCTTCCGGGGACCGGTGCCACCAGTCTTTATGTCGGACTTACCGCCCCTTGGAGTGCGGATGCCGGAAGTCTGGGTCTGGGGACGATTGCCACTGCGGGTGCCGGCGCGGCGGGATTGTCCAGCGTCCTGGCTCAAATGCCTGGGCCTGGCCAGGTGATGAACTATAACCAGGTGAATCTCATCGTGGTGAAAATTGAATTCAGCACCTCTGGGGCCAACGATACGGTCAGCCTGTGGCTCAACCCGACGGCGGGTATGTCGGCGCCGGCGGGAAACATCAACGATCCCAGTCCCGATCTGGTCGTCAGCAACTACGATGTCGGAAACATCACGGGCATAGGTTTCAATTTCCAAGGTGGCGGCGCGGCCCAGCAATACGATGAGATTCGTCTGGCCAATACCTTCGGCGAAGCGGTGGGCTATGTGGTAGGCGGCGTGAACACCTCGCCGACGAACCTCACTTCGAGCGTCACCGGCAATCAACTCACGCTCACCTGGCCGGCCGATCACACGGGCTGGAAATTGCAGTCGCAAACCAACGACCTGAACACGGGCATCTCTACCACTTGGTATGACGTGGCCGGCTCGGCGGCGACCAACCAGATGACCATTCCGATTGATCCGGCAAGCCCGGCGGTGTTCTACCGGATGACGTATCCGTGATGGTTGAACCGGGTATCAAGATAATCGCAAAACTAACGGACGGGTCGGCATTTCGTTGCCGGCCCGTCCAGTTGCAGAGTCCATTATGAAAACAACAAAATGTCCGGCCGGGGCAGCGTTCACCTTGATTGAACTGCTGGTGGTTATCGCCATCATTGCGATCCTTGCGGCCATGCTGCTGCCGGCGTTGTCCAAAGCCAAATCCAAGGCGCAGGGCATCAGTTGCATGAACAACTTGAAACAGCTCCAGTTGGGTTGGATCATGTATTCGGGCGATAACTCGGATAAAATCATCATTAACGGGGAAGAGTCAGGGGCCGCGACGGTTCCCATCAATGCGATCTACCTCGAAGGCGGCACCAAGTCGGAATGGGTGCTCGGGTCGGTGTCGGCGGCGGCGGGTTCGGCGGCCACTAATACCACGTTGATCGAGAACGGCCTGCTCTATCCCTACGTTAAAAGCGTGGCCATTTACAAATGTCCGGCAGATCAGAAGCAGGTTTCGGGTGGGAACACCGTCCGCAGCATGTCCATGAACGCCTGGATGAACTCCATCCGGAGCTGGAATAACATCATAGGTTATGCCGGCACCCAGCGGCTGCGGGATTTTCGGAAGCAAGGTGAAATCATTGCGCCCTCCCCTTCGCAGTGCTGGGTGTTCATTGACGAAAACCCCAACAGCATCAACGACGGCTGGTTTGTGTGCGATCCCAACAATCTTAACTTGTGGTATGACATTCCGGCCACCTACCACAACGGCGCGGGCGGGCTGTCGTTTGCGGATGGCCACTGCGAGATCAAGAAATGGCGGGATGCCAACATCCTCAAGGCGACGAGCGTGAACCAGCCGAAAGACCCCGGGGCCGCCGACCTGGCGTGGTTGCAGGAGCGCAGCACGTCGAAATATTGAAATGCCGATGCTTTGTAGAATACTTCTCATTAACACCCGGCTTCAGCCGGGTGGATCGGGTGCGGGCAGAGAAAAACCGTTTAAACGGTTTTTCTTTGGCGCGGGCGTCGTTCGCCGCGTTAAAACGCGGCGTTAATGAAATGATTTATACAGAGCAATATGCCGGGTAAACTAAAACCAAAAACATTCCAAGTTATATGCAAAACAAACATCGTTTGATTTACAGCTTAGTCGCCGCCGGCATTATATCCGGTCTCGGCACCAGTGTTCAGACCCTTCGCGCTGAAGATGCGCCAGCCGCGAAGCCCGTCAAGCTGCCGTTCACCGTTTTCGATGAGAAGGGAAGCCCGAACAATCATTACATATCCTCCGGCTGGATGGGCAACGCCAAGGGCACCAAGATGGACGACGGTTGCACCACCAATCCGCATGGGGGTCAAACCTGTTTGCGGGTTGAATACAGCGACGCCGGCGAATGGGCCGGCATCGTCTGGCAGGATCCCGCCAACGATTGGGGCGATCTGTCCGGCGGCTGGAATCTGACGGGTGCCAAGAAACTCAAGTGCTGGGCGCGCGGCGACAAAGGCGGCGAGATCGTCAGTTTCAAATTCGGTGTGCTGGGGACGGAGAAGAAATATGCCGACAGTGCGAGCGGTGACATCAGCGACATCAAGCTGACGAAGGAATGGACGGAATACACCATTGATCTGGCCGGCAAAAACCTGACCCGCATCAAGACGGGCTTTGTGTGGACGCTGGCGGGCCAGAAGTCGCCGGTGGTCTTTTTCCTGGACGACATCCGGTTTGAATAAGTTTTGCCGTCAGCTTATTTCTTTGGATTAAGGTGCGTTTTTCCAGTTATCGTGGTATTATGGATCTTGTCGCGGGCGGAAGGCTAACGTCGTGTAATCGGGTATCATCACGTTGGCGTGCCAGACCAAAATTGCCCTGACAAATAATAGAATGTTCATTAAGACCAAGATTGAAATAGTTGCAAGATTGACCGGCGTGGCAGTTTGCCTCGTCGCGTTGACCACTACAGGTTATGCGAGCTTGAATGCTTACGAGCCGTTTAATTACAACACCTCGATTCCCAATGGCACGGCCAGCACCGCCAGCGGGTTCACCGGCAACTGGTCGTGTGGAACGACTCCCGCAATCGCCGCCGGCCTTACTTACACCGGACTTCCGGCAGCTAATAACTCGATAAGTTCAACCAGCGGGCGGCAATCTGAAAATTTTGCGGCTCCGCTCGCCAGCGGAACGAAGTGGATCAGCTTTCTGTTCAACCTGACCGGAAATAACGGCGGAAACATTTGCGGCGTTTACTTTCCTAATGGCGGCACGGGTCTGTTTTGTGGCTATGGCCTGGCACCGTTCTCCGGCACTCAAGGAGGGTTGGGGCTTGGTTCCATCAATACCGTTGGCAATGCCACTCAAGGAGCGACTTCATTGGCGAGTTCCTTTCTCGGCACCTATGGCACCACCTCCTATCTGGTCGCGATCAAAATTGATTTTAACACCTCGGGTGCCAACGATACGGTCACCGTTTATCTCAACCCCACGGCCAATTCAGCCACGCCGGTCGTGGCGGCAACTTATACCGTCAGCTCGTTCGATGTGGGAACGATCACCGGCATTGGGTTTCAAAACTCGGGTGGCGGATTTGCCATCAAGGCCGATGAGATCCGGGTGGGCGACAGTTACGCTGATGTTGTAGGTGGGGGCAATGTCGTGTCGCCCGTTGCGCCGGTTATCAATAGCGTTACTCCGGGAACGGGGCTGACCAATGGCGGCACGGTGGTGACCATTACTGGCTCCAACTTCCTCGCCGGGATTACGGTCAAGTTCGGCCCGAACTTCGGAACCGGAATCTCACTGAACAATTCCTCCAACCTCACCGCCACCACGCCGGCCGGTGCGCCGGGCGCGGTCAATGTGGTGGTTATGAATACGAACGCGGTGTCGGGCACCAATCTGAACGGGTTCACCTATGTGCTGCCGCCACCGCCGCCGCCGGTGCGGCCAATCATCGTTCCCGGCAGCATGGTGAGGTCGGGTTCCAACCTGAACTTCGTCTGGCTGGGCGGGACGAATACTTCCAGCGTGCTGCTGACATCCACGAATATGGCGCCGGGATCAAGCTGGACACCGCTGGCGACCAACCTGTTTGGTGCGGACGGATTTTCCACCAACAGCCTGCCCGTCAATCTGGGTGAAGCGAAACGTTTCTATGGCCTGTCCCTTCCGACTGATATCGTTGCTGTGCTGGCACCAACTGGTTTTCACACCATTCCATCGGGTTTCACCAATGCCATCGGCCTGGCGTGGACGGCCAGCCCCAGCGCCGGTGTGATTGGTTACCGCATTCTCTATGGCACGAACAGCCTATACCTGACTAACTCAATGGACGTCGGCAACGTGACCTCGGCCATCATCTCCGGCCTGATCTCCGGCCAAACTTATTACCTTGCGGTCATTGCCCTCACCGCCAGCGGCCAGAGCCTTGCGGTTGACGCGACCATTTCGGCCCAGACGGATTCGAATGTTGGCATCGTTGCGCTCTTCAATGCCACCACACCGCTGGAGCCCGCAACCACCGTGGACACGCCCACGAATCACATAACCTATCTCGCCGACCGGGTGCGCGACCGGCACGCGCGCGAGGGTAATTTTCAATTATACGACCACTACTTGAGCTGGTATTGGGAGCAGCGGATGGCGAACATCGAGATCATTGACCGTGTCGGGAAGGGCGGGACAGACATCGTCTTCAACTACACCACGCAGGCGCAGTTGAATCCGGCAGAATTCCGCACGTCGTTTCGCGGCATCAACACGGTGGCGGAATATAATAATAATCAGATCGCGACCCTTGTCTCCACGAACGCCTCGGCCACGCCGGGTGAAATTGACTTTCATTACAGCGCCACCATTACCTCGAAAGTGCCGGAGAACCGCCCGTTTCAA
>JAYVCM010000454.1:0-3107 GCA_043749955.1 Limisphaerales bacterium
AGCGTGTCCATGTCCTGGATCATTTCGCGCTCGGAATTGTGGACGATCTTGCCGTCCTTGTTTTTGTAGGAAAGCCCGGCGATGCTCGCGAGGTCGCGGTCTTCGGCGACTTCCTTGCAGGTGAAATCAAATTCCTTGCGGCCCACCCTGTCAATCGCCGGCGACGCCTTCAACGTTTCCGTTGGCAGCACCATCGTATGCGCACCGACGAAACCGATCTTCGTGTCCGGCTTCTGCGCCTTGATGGCCTCGGCCACCTTGCAGTCGTTTTTCAGCGACGGCGTGGAGGTGTTGATGATGACGTGATCGAAATCCTTCGCGATGGCGAGGGTTTCCGGCATGCCGACGTTGTGCGGCGGGCAGTCGAGCAGCTTGGAGTTTGGCACGAGCGCGGCGGGCTGCGCGAGCCAGGTCGGATACCAATAGCTGGTGACTTCGCGCCGCGCCTGATACCGCGCGCCCGCGCCGCCGTCGAAACCGTCGAACGACGGCGGTGAGAGGAATAGTGTTTTGCTCATAAAATTATTGGGCCGGTGGGGTTGGAAAATACTGCGGCAAACCCGGTTGAATGAGTTCAATCAACTGGCCCGCTTGTTTCCGAAGTGTTTCATAGTTCTGGCCAACCAGCGTCGTGTCTTCGCCGGGATAATGTTGGGCGAAGAAATCTTCCGTCAATTCTTGCGCCAGGGCCGTGAATTTTACGAATGCCGGGTCGAACCCCGCAGCTTCCTTAAGCAGGCGCTCCAAATCGTGAGTCTTCACCAGCGTCCAGCCTTTGGCAATCAGGTAGCCTTTCAGATAACGCTCGACGGCCTCCTGCAATATCTCGATGCCGGTGGCGGTCAATCCCTCATGCTGCCAGAGCACGTCGGCGGCGTGCAATCGCTCTTCAGCAAACGCAAACCAATCCGCCGGATTTTTGTCATTAGTTTGCTTGCGCAACATAGACAACCAGGCCTTTGTTAATTATTTCCTGATAGACCGGACTGCCCTGCCGGAGCTTTTCCTCAAGTTCATCCGGGGTGCGCGACAAAAACGTGAAAGACGCGGGCGGGGCCGGCACATCCCAAATGATCCGGCGAATCTCCATGTTGCTCTCCTTCGAGGAGGCCATGTCGCGCCGCACCACCAGCAGGTCGAAGTCACTATGCTCGGTGGGCTGCCCGTAGGCATAGCTGCCGAACAAAATTATTTTCTCCGGGTGGATGCGTTCCACAATCACGCGCAAGTAAGGATCCAGCCGGCTGGCGACGTGATGCACCGGATAACGCGGATCGTTGAGCGCGGGAAACTGGACGGCAGCCTGGTAAGCCACCGCCGTCTCCTTCAATTCGCTTGTGCCTTCAATAGACATTCCAGTTTCACGGTCCCGTTTTCTTCACGTCCTTGATCTTCGCCAGCAAGTCGCTGCGCCGCGCCTGATACCGCGCGCCCGCGCCGCCGTCGAAACCGTCAAACGACGGCGGGGAGAGGAACAATGTTTTGCTCATAAAATTATTGGGCCGTCGGTTTCACAAAAAACTGCGGCAAACTTTGCTGGATCAGTTCAACCATGTCGCCCGTTTCGCGGCGCAGATCAGGATAATGTTGCCCGATCGTCAGCCAGTCACCGCCCGGATAATGCTGGGCGAAAAAGTCGCGGGTCAGTTCGTCCGCCAGCGACGTGAACCCATTGAATCGCGGGTCAAAAACAATCGCCTCGGAGACCAGCCGGCTCAAGTCATGCGTCTTGACCAGCTTCCAACCCTTGGCCACCAGATAACCTTTCAAGTAACGCTCCACGGCTTCCTGCAACAGTTCAATGCCCGACGCGGTCAATCCTTCAGCTTTCCAAATCAAATCCGCAGTCTTCAAGCGGTCGCCCGCCAGATAAAACCAGTCCGCCGGATCGCTTTCGTTGGAGAGCTTACGCAGCATACAGTTCCACTCCGCCTCCAACGATCTCCTCGTAAAATGGACTGTGCGCTTCCATCCGTTCGGAAATTTGCTCCGGCGTCTTCGTCAGGATTGTAAACGACGGACGGCGTCCGGGAACCTCCCAAAACAGCTTGCGGATTTGCAGGTTGCTCTCACCTTCGGAAACTGCGTCCCGCCGGACTACCAGCAAATCAAAGTCACTATGTTCATCAGGCTGCCCGTAGGCGTAACTGCCGAACAAAATTATTTTCTCCGGGTGGATGCGTTCGACAATCACGCGCAAATAAGGATCCAGCCGGCTGGCGACGTGATGCACCGGATAACGCGGATCGTTGAGCGCAGGAAACTGGACGGCAGCCTGGTAGGCCACCGCCGTCTCTTTCAATTCACTTGTGCCTGCAACAGACATTCTAGTTTCACGATCCCGTTTATTTTCGTCTTTGATTTTTGTTAAGCGTAAGCAAGGCGTCCACGCGGTTTGGGGATTTCCCGGCCAAGACTTTTGGCGGTTTCAATCCAAAGTTTGATGACTTTGCTGGCGTTCTTGATTGCGGCTTCACGCGTTTCACCATCGGCCATGCAGCCGGACAATTCGGGAACTTCGACCAGGAACGCCTTGTCCGCTTCGCTCCAGTAAACAATCATTTCGTATTTGAACTCATTCATGCGCTTCTTCTCCCAAACGATATTTCAAAATCATATCACGAACCTGCCCTACTTGATACGTCTTTGCCATCCCGCCTTTCGGTTGGATATTGATGATTTCTTCAACTCCGCTCTGGCTGAAAATGTGGTGGCTGCCGCTGATCCGTTCGGCAAAACCCAGCCGCCGTAACAAGTGACAAAGATCATCAAAGGCAATGTTCGCATCGGAATCACCGAGCAAAACCTTCTGTCGTAATTTGGACCACTTGCCCATTCAATTACTTCTTCACGTCCTTGATCTTCGCCAGCAATTCATCGCGCTCAGACGAGTCGCCCGTGCCGCAGTGGCTGCCGACGTGCGCCTCGTGATCGTGATGCACTTCGTTCGCGAACGCGCCGCGCGCACCGGCGGCGGGGGAATTGATGATCGCCTTCGCCTCGGCCAGATGACCTTTGCCGATGGTCACGCCGTTGAACGCGCGCTTCGCCAGTTCCGGCGAGGACGGGAACGGTTTCGGTTTCGCGCCGAAGTTGTATTTGATGTT
>JAYVCM010000455.1:0-7609 GCA_043749955.1 Limisphaerales bacterium
GGCGCAGCAACGTTCAAACCTGCTGGCTGCTTGAGTTTTTCGTGAGCCGCCACATCAAACCGCATCTTTATGCGGTGCTGCTCACGACGCATCTTGCCCCCTGTTCGGAGTTCCGTCCCGCGCTGCGGGACGGTTCGGCCTCCGCATCAAACCGCCGTGCCGCCGTCAAACAGCATGTTTGTGCGGTGCGCGGTCAGGGAATCAACTGCACTTTGAAATAGCGCGCGGCGTTCGTCGGCTGATTGGTGAACGTGAGCGTCGGCGCGGCCGCCGTCACCACGCCGCTGAACAGCGTGAAGGGCGCACGCAAATTCGTGGTGGACCAGACCTGATACGTCAGGCCGGAAACGCTCGACCAGTTCAGTGAATGGGACGACGCCATGCTGGCCACGGGAATCCACGCCGGGTTCACCAGCGCAATGCCCGCGCTCGTGCTGGCGGAACTTTCGATGCCCGCGTTGTTGACCGCCGTCACCGTCGCGTAAAGATGCGCGCCGAAATTATTTGCCACCGTGAGCGAAGTTCCGTTGACAATGACGTTGGTGACCTCCGAGCCGCCGGGCGTCGTGCCAACCAGAACGTGATAGCCGCTCACGCCGCCCTCGGCATCGGTGACCGCGGCCCAGGTGAACGTGACGACGTTGGTGAACACATAATAATTCGTCGTGCCGAGGACGACGGGCACGGACGGCGCGGGCGGCGGCGTCACGTCATACAATTTCAGATACTGCGCCTCGAACGGATTGCCGGCCCAGCCGCCGTTCGTCGTCGGCACCGGATTCAGCGAAACGAAAACGCCGTTCGCCAGCACGTTGCTGCCCGCGATGCCGCCGCTGCCGCCGTTCCAGAGCCACACGTTGCGCCGGTTGCCGTCAATGCCGGTGTAGGCCGAAATGTTTTTCACGTTGTAAATCCGCGCCGGCTTGAGGCCGAAAAGGTTCGCGCCGTTCTGCGTAATGTTGACGTTGAAATTTCCCGACTGCGTGGTGTCACGATCCAGCGTGGTGAAGGCGAAGACCACGTCGGAAAAATTCGGCGCGGCGGTGGCGGTTTCATATTTCGCCACGGAAAAAATATTCGCCTGCGCGCCGCCGCCGCCGGTCTGGTCGAGGAAGTAGCGGTTGGAACTCCGCAGCGCCCGGCTGAAACCGCGCGCCTGGTTGATGGCGGCATACACCGGATAAAGCTGGCGCAAACCGTAGTTGCCATCAACCGGACTGGTCTGAACGAGGATCGGGTGCATCGAGTTAAACGTCTTGAACTGCGGAATGTTTTTCCCAAAATTCTGTTCGTAGAGGTCGAAGCCGAAGAAAGTCGAGATGCCCAGCTCCTCGCCGTAAAAAACCATCGGCGCACCGTCCACCGTGCTGACGACCGCGTGCCGGATGAGCGCCTGATACGGGTCGCTGTAACTTTGCTCGTCGTGCGAGACGTGGTTCAGCAGCACGAGGCCCTGGCCGTAGGCGGTGCGGCGCGCTTCAAACGCGCTGCGATAATCACTCGTGTTCGCGGCGGATTGCAGCGAGAAAATTAAATTCTCATTCAAGATGTCGAAGTGCCGGTTCGAGCGATACGTCACCGCGCCGCCGTCGAGCGACTCGGTCATGAACACAAAATCCCATTTGCGGCTGCGGACTTTGTTGATGATGTATTCCCAGCACTGCGGCGGCAGCCCCTGGCCGAAGTCCGCGCGCAGACCGTCAATGCCTTTGTAAGTCTGGTTCGCCGCCGTGCCGTTCGGGCAGCCGGTTTTGTCGAGCCAATACAAAACGCAGTCGGAAAAATAGCGCCAGGTGTTCTGGGTGATGCGGTCGAAATTTCCCGTGGCCGTCGAGTAGTCGAACGTGTCGGCCTCGCTCAAACGATTATCGTTGTCGCTGGGATTCTGGCAGACGAGCGCGGCGTAGCGGCCGAAGAAAACGTCGTGAACGTCGTTGAATTTTCCGAAGTCCCCGCGGTCCGGCGCGACCGCGACGTTTGCCGCGCTGCTGGCCCGCTGGCAGTAATCGCCGGACAGCGAATAAAACCGCGCCTCCTTGTTGCGGATCTCATCGGTCGGCGTGGCGTTCGTCGCAAAAAAATAAACGCCGCTCGCGTCCAGCTCGCAATCGTAGGCGGTGTGGTTGAACGGCTCGTCGAGCATGATGTTCACGCCCGCCGCGTCCGCCGCCGCGACAAAATTGGTGAATTCGCCCAGCGCCGCGTCGCGTGTGTTGGCCTTGCTCAAGAGCGGGTTGATCTGGAAAAAGTTTTTCACCGCATACGGACTGCCGACCGCGAAAGGCAGGCCGTTGGAACCCGTCTGCCGGCCGTCAATGCCCGTGGGATGAACCGGCTGGAACCACAGCCAGTTGATGCCGAGGTTCTGCGCGTAAGCCAGGTTGAACCGGTTCGTCACCGCGTCATAAGGCCGCGCGCCGGCGCCGTTGTAAAGGTCGGTGAACGTGCTGCGATCACTTTGGTTCGTGCCTTGTGCGCCGATGGTCATCGCGTTCAACTCATACATCGAGATGTCGCGCGCCTTCGCCGGCGTGACGACAACCGCGTGGTCACGGCGACCGCCGCTGCCCGAATACCAGTTCCAATTCGTGCTGCCAACCACCTTGAACCGCGCCGTCAGCCGATACGCGCCGGTCTTCGTGGCGTTGAGCGTGAGCGAATAATTTCCGCCGCCCACATTCGTCATCGCGTAGGCCTTGTAGTAATTGCTGTCGTCGCCCGCGAAAATAAAATTCCCGTCCGGCAGAATGATGCCGTCCTCGAAGCCGTCCCCGTTCGCGTCCAGCGTGGCGCGGTCGCGGCGGTTGACGTTGGAAAAAATTTCCACGTTCGTCACGGTGCCGCCGTTCGGGGTGAACAACATCGTCAGCGGCGCGGCGTCGTTGTTCAACTCATTCACAAAGACGTGCGTCGTGGTGTAGTCCGCGTTCACGCCGTTGACCGTCAGCACCGGCGTGCCGATGACATTCGTGACGGTGTAGGTGAACGGACTTGCCGCCGCCGTGTTGGATGCACCGGTGGCGGTGCTGCCCGCGTTGTTGCCGTAAAGCCAGGTGTTCGACACGCCCGCGTAGCCGTCGAAGGTGAGCAGGAAAAAATACTGCACCGTGTCGCCCGCGACGAACATGCCGCCGGGCAGCGCCATCTGCCAGTATTGGTTGTTGGTGCCGCCGGCGGCGGTCATGTTCGAGTAGAACGAAAAATTTGTGCTGCTCCACGCGTTCTCCACCGAGGTTTTGAAATACAGCGTGCCGCCGGTCTGATTGCAGAGCTGCGCGCCGTTGAATTTCCAGACGCCCGTGTAAAATTTCACCGCCGTGCCCGCGCCGATGGCGGATTCGGGATCCCTCATGTTGAAGCCAAGGTCGCTGGTGTTGTCGGGAATGTGCCAGCATACGGCGAGCGCGGCGCGGGCGGGCGGCCCGATGAACAGGACGAAGATCGCGGCCAGTGGCAGGAGGAGTTGAACGGAGCGCTTCATTATTTTTAACGGTGCATGACGACGCCAAATTGTCACCCAGCGAACACCCCGGCGCAACCGCGTTCCGCCTTGCAGCCACAACATATTCGTGCGATGCAATCGGGGGCACAAGCCGTGGTGTTTTGCCGTCACTGCCATCTCTTCCTTCCAGCAAGCGTCGCCGCCCTTGCGCCGGCCTTCGCCGGGCCGTAGCCGTGCTGTGTGTTCCAGGAGGCGGGTTCGGTGTAAGCTGTCACTGGTGTTACGGATGACGCTACGGCCCGGCGAAGGCCGGGAGGCGTGTGGGCGGCGGTGCGGTGAGGGCATCGGTGCTTCCCTTTTTCGCATGACCGATTTTTTTTATTCATGGGGAAATTTGCTTGACACGGTTTCAGCAAGGATGCTAGGAATTGTCTCCGGTCAGTCACGTGTCCATCAACCATCAAACACGGGAGTTTTATGAAAACGCCTCATATGCACTCAACCAGCGTCCTCTCTCTCACCATGGGCCGGAACTTCTTCAGCGCGCTGCTCGCCGCCGTGCTTTTCTTCGGCCGCTTGGAAACTTCCCACGCCCAGGCGTTCAGCTATGCGCCCGTCACCAATGCGATCCTCGGCGCGTCGCTGTCCATCAACTTCGCCGCGATGACCGCCAACCCGACGGTGGGCGGCACGACCGTGAACGAGCTCCGGCTGTGGGACGCGTCCGGCATCACGTTCATGGATTTGAGCCAGCCGCTGTTCGGACTGGCGCCCTGGCCGTCTCCACCTCAAGTCAATCAGGGGCCGGTGCAAACGGGTTTTTTCTCGGCGAACATCAATCCGGCGTTTTTCCCCGTGCTGATGAGCGGCGCGGTGGGCCTGACGGCGCGGTTCACGGACACGGCGGACGGCGTGTTCGCGCTGGACACCATCCAGTTGAACATCACCACTTCCACGGGGACAATTTTATCTTATTACGGCAGTCCGGCGGATGGTTTCGGCATTGGGATTGCGCCGGGCGGCAACCTGCCGGGGACGCTGCCGGGGTCGCTCCCTTTCACCGGCACGGGCTTTGACGAGGCGGTCAGCGGGAAATTTATTGATGCCATACCGGAACCGCGTCCGTTCACCTTGCTTGGCGGCGGGCTGCTCATCCTGCTTTTTTCCGGTTGGAGAAATAGAAACATCCGCCCGGTTCATTTCGTTTGGCGAAGCAAGGCCGGTCGAAAGTTTTGGCTGATGCCCGCGCTGATGTTGTCTGCAATGTTGTTAAGTGAGCGCGCAGCGCAAGCTCAACCCTATCCGGTGCCGCTGACGCGGTCCAATGCGGTGGCGGCGCTGAACGCAGCGATGGATATTGATCCGAATCTCATGATTGAAGTGTGGTCGCCCGATGTGGATTTTGGCTCCGGCACCGGCTACGAGGGATTGATGCCCGCCGGCACGCTGGTGAATCCGTATGAATCGCTGGTTCCCGGGGACGGACTTTCGATGAGTTCACCGAGCTACTTTTTTTTCGTGGACGAAATTCCGAACGGCGAATATGCCCATCCCACGGTGTTCGTGCTGGTGGACGCGTATAATCCCGCGCCCGTTCTGGGGAATGGCATCACGGTGAAGAAGGAAAATTGGTGGCCGGTGGTCACGTTGCCCGGAGGATCGCCGACGGAATATTTCAAAGACGATTCTGGAAGCAGTTCTCCGCCCGGCCCGTTCAATCCCGACGGCCTGATTGTCGCCAATTTTACATCACCCGGCGGTTCGCTCACCTTCGTTGGGCAGGAATCTGCGCTGATTTTCCAATCCGCGGCGGCACCGAACAATTCCAATGCCTGCGCCCTGGTGTTGCTCGGCACTTCCGATCCGCACTTCGCCTGCACGGTCACGAATTTCTACTCGGACTTGACCAACCATTACGGCGTGCCGCCGAACCGCATCATCCGCCCCAACAACGGCGGAGTGGCCAGCAGCAACGACCTCGCCAACGCCATCGTGCAGCTCTGCAATTCGCAGCCGCCGTGCGACAAAATTTTCATACGCCTGGCATCGCACGGTTATACCAATGCGGCGGGTGAAGGACTTTTTTTCCTGCGCGGAACATCTGGCAGCGGCACCAACTACATCACCGCGTCGGCACTGTGCGCCCTTTTGAAAAAGCTGGCCGAAAAGGGCGTCCCCATCTGCATGACCATCAGCAGTTGTTTTTCCGGCGCGATGCTGCAGCCCAACAACTGGAATTTTCCCGCCGGCAGCGTTATTACCACCACGGTGGACGGCCAGACTTCCGCTTACGGCGGCACCAACTGGTTTAACGGGCCGAACCGATGGTGCGGCAGTCTTTTCCCTTACGCATTTTCGCAATGCCTCAACGCAAACCCGACGAATAATCCCGGGCTCGACCGCAACGGCGATGGTTTTGTGAACGATGAGGAAGCCTTTCGCTGGGTGACCAACCGGCAGCCGTTTTACACGTTTGGCAGCACCAACGCCGTGCAATTTTGGCGGAGGTTTTATCCTGCCGGCACAAATTACATACCGAATTTCACCACCAACGTCGTGGGCGGCACGAACAAAATCGTTTTCAGCGGCTTCAGCACAAATGTCCTCCGTCCGCAGATCCGCAGCGTCGGCACCGATCCGCGCATGATCAATTTGAACGTCTGCAACGGCACCGGCACCAACAAGACCGACTTCCACATGATTTTCCAGGGCAACGTGACGAACGGCACCGCCTCCGCTTGGCGCTCCACGGTGGATGATAAATTCCGCGTCACGAACTACTGGGCACGTGGACGCACCAACACCAGCATCACCTACGACAGCAATCGTAACGAGACGATGGTCTGCTGGACCAACGGCGCCAGCCCCGTGCTCACCAACCAATACATCCACTTCGGCTATTTTCCGCCGAAGGGTTCCACGCTGCGTCCCAAGCGGCAATGGTGGACGCCCACCACCAACCAGCCGCCCGTGTTGCCCGCGCTGCGTGACCGCGTGCCCACGCCGCGACCCAAGATTTTGTGGGACACCAACACCGCGCTGGTCAGCATCCAGGTGCTCAACGACAGCGCGGCCGACGGCGGCTGGGGCACGACGCTGCTGGTGACCAACCGCGTGTTATACTCGCCCGATTTGATTCCGCTTCAAAACTTGAGCCTTGGCAACGCGACGGTCAGCAACCTGCCGCTCGTTCTTTCCAACGACGGCTCGGTGCCGTCGGACGGCGTGATGGAATTTTCCACGGCGCTGCCGGTCGGCCCGAATGACCCGAACCCCACCGCCGTGCTCGTCACCACCGCGAGCTGGAGCGACAATCCGAACGTTTCCGTGTCCTTGCAGGCGCTGCCCTGCAATATATTCCGGGGCTTGACCGCCGCCAACGTGTCGCCGGATCAGATTCATCTCTACGGCCCCAGCCCGAACAGCTTCAACGCCGGCACGCCGCAAACCTTGACGGCCATGGTGGAAAACAATTTCATCGGGCTGGAAAGTCTTGCCGTCAACTATTCCGTCGTCATGGGTTCAGTTCAGTTCACCAGCGGCGCCCTCGGCGGCGGCGGCACGACCAGCAGCGTGCAGACCGATCCTTCCGGCGCGGCCGCAGTGGATTTCACCGGCACGACCGCCGGCCCCGCCCTGATCCAGGCCAGCGTGAACGGCATGAGCGCGTTTCAATTCCTGCAGGTGCTGCCGGCCTTCTCCGGCCCGGTCGTGACCATCAAGACCGCGACCGTCACCGCCAGCCGGGCCATGACGCTGACAATTGCCGGAATCCCGGATCAGATTTACGACATCCAGTGTTCCACCGATTTGATCACCTGGCACACCGTCGCCACGCAAACGGTGCCGGCCTCGGGTGTGTTTGAGTTCACGGACACCAACGCGCCGCCGAACTGCGCCTTTTACCGGGCCGTCTTGCAATGAAAGTTGAGAGGATTTTGAGTTGAGAGTTGAGAGTCCGAACCCTCACCCGAATTCCGAAATAGACCGTCCGGAACGTTAGGCGTAGGGCAGGCTTACCAGTCCCGCTCGGAGCGGGATTCAGGCGGCTTACCAGCCGCCTGTTCCACGGCCGGGAAAAGTGTCGGATTTCAGACTAGGGACACGGGGCTGGTAAGCCCCGTTAATCCCGCTCCGAGCGGGACTGGTAAGCCTGCCCTACGTCAG
>JAYVCM010000456.1:0-9150 GCA_043749955.1 Limisphaerales bacterium
AGGCCAAGGGACGGCTCATCTTCCCGTTTGGCTGACGCCAAACAAAGAAGATAAAAAACAACATACAAGGGTTGCGAGGCACGAGCTACCCTGGGTCAGCCGCAGAAAATCCAGCCAACCCCAACGGGGTTGCGGCTTCTGCGCGGCCAACCCAGCCGCAACCCCGTTGGGGTTGGGGAAATCCGGGCCGGCCTTTACCCAAGGTAGCTCGTTCCTCGCAACCTTGGGCTTTGGGCCGGAATCCCTTTGGGATTCATTCGCCAATGTCGTCCCCGGTTTGTGGGTCATGACAAGGCGTGAACGCCGCGCTCCGCTCGCGCCAAACTCCCGTCACTCGATTTGCGATTTTCAATAAATCGGAATGCCACCAAACATTTGACAGCCCTCACGGATTGCCGATACGATTACGATAGATTCCTGTCCGTCGGGAATCGTTTTACAAAACCTAGATACCAGAAATTTTCCAATGAGGCCGAAATTCTTGATGGCGCTGGCGCTGGGGACGGTTGTGATCGTGACGCTGATGATGTTCGCCAAGCATCAGTTGTCGCCGCCAAACGTGCCGGCTGAAATACATTCCGACCCGGCGTCGCCCGTGGCCAGCACGGAAACCAAGGCGCCGATGGAACCCCCCTTGCCGCCGCTGGCCGCGCCCGTTGACCCGCAACCCGCCGCGTCCGTCATTACCAGCCCCGCCCCGGTTGCGGAATTGAGCGATGAAGAGCGGGCGGCAAAAATCGGCGAAGCGATCATGCAGATCAACGCCGCGATCATGCAGAATGATTCCAATTCCGTGGCGGTGATCATGGCCGGCCTGACGAATGCGGAAAGGGCCGTTCGCGAGCAGTCCGTCAGCGCGGTGAAACAACTTGGCGACCGCGACCTCATTCCCGCTTTGACCAATCTGGCCGCGCGGACGGAGAATTATGAAGATCGTCATGCCTTGGAAGCGGCGGCGGACTTCATCGCCCAGCCTACGCTGGCCGAGCTGGAAAAATACGCGAAGGACAACGGCATCCCGTTGCCGTCGTCACCGCCCCGCCGGCAGGGATCGAAGGGATCACAGGAAGCGCAGGGAACAAGACGCGGGCCACAGGGACAGCGACAGGGAAATCAGCCGCCGCCCGCCCCGGTTAATACGGGTGTCCCGAACCAGTAAAACATTGGTCCGGCAATCATTCGGCCAGCCTAGGCTTGGCTTGCCGCCGCTTTCTGCCGATAATTTCCCACGATGAAATTCATCCGCGACATCTACACCCAAAAAAAGGCCGCCGGGAAACCCGTCGTCTCCTTTGAATTTTTCCCTCCCAAGACGGACGAGGGCGACCGCACGCTGCTGGAAAAACAAATCCCCGCGTTGATGGCCGGCAAGCCTGACTTTTGCTCGGTGACTTACGGCGCCGGCGGCAGCACGCGCGAGAAGACGCTCACCATCGTTGACCGCATCCAGCGCGAGCACCAGCTTCCCGCGCTCGCGCATCTCACCTGCGTCAACCACACGCGCGCCGAGGTCGGGGTGTTGCTGGAAAAAATCCGCGCGCTCGGCTGCAAAAATATTCTGGCGTTGCGCGGCGACCCGCCCGCCGGCGGCGAGTTCATGCCCACGCCCGGCGGCTTTGAATTTTCCGCGCAGCTCGTGCAGTTCATCCGCGAGGCCGGCGATTTTTGCATCGGCACCGCCGGCTTTCCCGAAGGCCACATCGCCAACAAAAACGGCAAGCACGAGGACTGGCGGCATTTGCAGGAGAAGGTGGATGCCGGCGCGGACTTTGTGGTCACACAATTGTTTTTTGACAACGCGGATTATTTTGAATTCCGCGATCACGTCGCGGGGAAGCTCGGCGTGAAGGTGCCGCTGGTGCCCGGGATCCTCGCCATTTTGAATGCGGCGCAGATCACGCGGTTCACGCAGCTTTGCGGCTCAAAAATTCCGCCCGCGCTTCGTGCCCGGCTGGACGAACTGGGCGGCGACGACGAGGCCGCGCTGAAGTTCGGGATTGAATACGCGACGCAGCAGTGCGAGGGGCTGTTGCGCGCGGGCGCACCGGGCCTGCATTTCTACACGCTCAACAAGGCGCACTCCACGGTATCGGTGCTGAAGAATCTCGGCCTGGCCTGAAACCAACGGAGCGCGCCCGTCCCCGGGCGCAGCAATGTTCGCGCGTCCGAGAGCTTTGAAATTGAATTCCGAAGCGCGAATGACGAATGACGAATCGTCGTCTTTGGTTTGCGTTGGACTTGCTTCGGATTGATCGTCACTGGTTTTCGAAAGCGGCGGTAAACCGCGCGCAGTCCAGACGCTTCGCGAGTTTTCAAAGCCGCTGGACATTCGCGAAGCGTCTGGACTGCGGCTGCTTCAGCGCCGCTTTTCGGCAGTTGGAATCAACCCGGACTGCAAAGTTGAAACGGCCTTGGAATTCAGGTCAGAAGAAATTGCCCATCAACTGGCCGACGATGCTCAACGGGCCGGTGTCTTCCAGTCCGTCCGCCGCCTTGTCCAGCTTTTGCAGCGAGAGCTTGGCGTTCTTGTAAAATTCCTGGTCGTTCACGAGCTTGCCGATGGTGCCATTGCCCTGGTTGATCTTCAGCATGATCTGGTTCAGGTTCGTCATCGAGGCGGTCATCGAATGGTATAGCGTCTCATCCGTGATCAGTTTGCCAATGGTGCCCTTGCCGGCGGTGACATCGTTCATCACCAGCCTGGCCGAGGACAAAACCTCTTTGGCGGAGGCGGCGGTGTCCTGCAAGTTGCTGACGGTCGAAATGGCCGAGGCATACAGCAAATCTTCGTAGATCAATTTTCCAATCGTCCCCTGGCCGGCGGCGATCTCGCTGGAAATATTTTTCAGGTTCGCGATGGTCGCGGTGATGGGCGCGCTGTTCTGCTTCATGAAGTCGGTGAGCGGGCCGAGCAGGTTGTCAATCTTGTCGCCGGAAAACGAGTCGCCCACGCGCTTGATGCCGGCGGCGGCCTGGTCCAGCCTGGCCATGACGGCGCTCAAGTCCGGCTGTTCCACGGATTCGAGGATGGCCCCCTCCTCGGCCTTGGGCGCGGACGGCGAACCGAAATCCAGCGCGACAAAATTCTGCCCCATGAGGCCGGTGAACTTGACGCTGGCCTTGCTGTCGGTCTTCACCACCGCGCCGTCGCGCAGCTTCAGGGTCACGCTGACCTTGTTGGTGGTGAGGGCAATGTCCTCGACGCGGCCGATCTCGACGCCGGCCATCTTCACGCGGTCGCCCACCTTCAAGTCCTGCACGGTCTCGAACTGCGCGCTGACGTGGTAGCTGTGGGTGAAGAAATCGGCGCTGCCGAGCTTCTCGATGATGACGACGGCGGCGATGGCGGTGACGGCCACAAACAGGCCGAGCTTGGTTTCGAGTGAATTTTTCATGGGCGTTCTCCGGGGTTTATTTTTCGCGTTTGAAGTCGGCGGTCAAGAATTTTTGCACGGCCGGGTCGTTGAATTGTTTCACCTCGTCGGGCGTGCCGATGGTGACGATCTGGCCGTCCATCATGACGGCGATGCGGTCGGCCACGCCGAACGCGAGGTCGCGGTCGTGCGAGACGACGAGCGAGGTGACGTGGATGCGCTGGTTGAGCTCCAAAATCTCGTCGCCGATGATGACGGCGGAAAGCGGGTCCAGTTCGCTGGTCGGCTCGTCGTAAAGGATCAACTGCGGTTCGATGACCAGCGCGCGGGCGATGGCGGCGCGCTTCTTCATGCCGCCGGAAAGTTCGTTGGGCATCTTGTTGACCGTGTCCTTGAGGCCGACATCGTCCAGCTTCTCCTCGACAATTATTTTTATCTCCGCCGGCGACTTGAGCCGGTGCTCGGTCAGATAAAGCCCGACGTTTTCGCCGATGGTGAGCGAGTTGAACAGCGCGCCGGACTGGAAGACCAGCGCCATGCGGTATTTGGCGGCCACTTCCGGCGAGCCGATGTGTTCGCCGTTGATGAGGATCTCGCCGCTGTCCGGCTCCTCGAGGCCGATGAGATGTTTGAGCAGAACGCTTTTGCCGCTGCCGCTCGGGCCCATGATGACAAAAATTTCGCCGGGCTTCACCTCGAAGTCCACGCCCTTGAGGACTTCATGGCCGTCAAAACTTTTCCGCAGGCCGCGCACGACCACGCCGACGCCGTGAGAGTTGTCATGCGGGGCGTTCATTTGAGCAGGAAGCGGGTGAGGACGTAGTCAAACACCACGATGCACACGATGGAGTTCACCACCGCCTTGGTCACGGAGCGCCCGATGCCGCGCGGCCCGCCGATGGTGGTCAGCCCCTGATGACACGACACCACGCCGATGATGATCGCGAAACAAAAACTCTTGAACACGCCGTTGCCCACGTCCTTCACCACCACGATGTTTGACAGGTCGGAGAAAAAGACGCCGAACGGGATGCCCATGCGATGATTCATTTCCGCCACCACCGCGCCGCCGAACCAGCCGACGAGAATCGAAAACACCACCAGCATCGGCAGCGCCACCGCGATGGCGAGAATCCGGGGCAGCACGAGATAATGGATGGGATTGATGTTCATCGTGCGCAGCGCGTCAATTTCCTGATAGACGCGCATCGAGCCGATTTCCGCCGCCATGGCCGAGCCGATGCGGCCGGCGATCAGGATCGCCATCATCACCGGCGCGAGTTCCTTGGCGATGGCGATGCCCACCACGCCGCCGACCGCGCTGGCCAGGCTGCGTTCCACCAGCACCGGGCCGGTCTGCAACGCGATGACCGCGCCGATGAAAAACGACAGGATGCAGACCATCAGCAGGCTGGCGTTGCCGATCTCAAAAAACTGCTCGAACACCTTCTGCCGCTGCCGCCACGCCTGCGGCAGGGCCAGCAGCGTGCGCCAGAACAGCAGAATCACTTCGCCAATGCTTTCGAACATAAATTATTTTTTTCGCGTTTGGGAAGCCGGGAAATAAAACCACCGGGTCCGGGCATTTCCCCCGTCTCTTTGATACTGGAAAAGCCCGAACAGGAGCGAGGTTTTTTTATGGCCGGGTCCCGTCTCACCGCGATACAGATTCCAGAGCAGCGACCGGCTGGCCGTGCCCGTCTTGGGATTGTCCTCCGCGCGCCAGAGCGACCAGAGCGGCGACCAGTTGCGCTCGATGCCCCGGTTGTGGCCGAGGATGGCCTCGATGGGCGCGAGGATTTGCAGGCGATAATTGCCGTTGAAATCCCGGCGCGAAATGAAGAACGGCCACATATCCCGGCGCTGCTTGAACACGCCGGTCTCCGTGTTTTTTTCCGTGATGCCGACGTAAAGATAGAACGCGATGCGCGTGCTGCGCCGGTCGAGCGGCCCGGAATGGAGCCATTTGAATTGGTAGATCGGCCAGAGATACGAGTCGCTTTCCGTCGTGTCGTTGTGCGACTGGCTGAACAGCGGCCAGACGCGGTCGGTGGTCTTGCCCTCGCCGCGCGTGAAGATCACGAACGGCCACGGCCCCTGCCACTCGCGGTATTTTTTCCCGCGCTCATCAATCCAGGTGAACAGCGGCCACAGCACCGAGGTCGCATCGCGTTGGGGCGAGCGGGTCACGGCGAAGGCCGGGATGGACGCGCGAAATTTTTCCGGGTTGTCCGTGCCCAGCCCGGTGTCCTGCGAAATCCAGAACGGCCAGAGGAAAAAAGACGTGTCGTGGCCGCCGTTGGTGGCGATGTCGCCGAAGCCGTTCGTCTGCGTGGTCACCTCCTTGTGTTCGCTGCCGGCCACCGGCCAGACCTGCCAGCCGTGCAAGCCGTCGCCGTGCCGGACGTGGCCGATGGGATAAAAATAATTGTCCGTGACGACGTCGCGCTTCCGCGACTCGCCGAAGACGGGAAACATCACGAAGAAAATTTCATCGCGGAACAGGCGGTTTTTCAAGTGGCCATAGACCGGCATGAGCGCGGTGTATTCCAAGTTTGTGTCCAGCGAGCGTTGCTGAAAATAAATGGGGAAGAGCGTGAAGCGGTGCGTCTGAAAATCATCCGGCTGCCGCCCGCCCGCGAAGCTCAAGAGCTGCCACAGTTGCCACCGCCATTCGTCCGCGTAGTGCTCGTAGGTCAGCAGCGGATACAGCAGGTCAAACTCGCTGTGGTGGATGCCGGGACTTTTGTAATTGGAAAACAGCGGCGGCACCGCAAGCGTCTCTTCCGATTCTTTTTGCTCGGAATAAAAAAACGGGCCGGCGGCCTCGGTGCGCCAGCCGTCTTCGAGCGTCAGCTTGAACCGGTCAAAAAGAAATCCCGCCGAAAGATTTTCCGCGTCCACCGCCGGGGCCTTGCCGCCAAGCAGGAGCAAAATGACGATGACCGTCCAGCCGGTGAAAAAGTTTTTCCAGGTGGGCCTCATTACTTTATCGGTGAATACCGCCATGGGACGGTGTTTTGACCGTTGATTTGAGTGTTTTTAACATCAAATTTGACTTTGTTTTTTTCTCCCGTATTTTGTTTCTAATTGAGGTTTTTTACCTCGGTTCCTCCGAGCCCGGTGCCGGCAGATTTTTGTCGGCGCCGGGTTTCTGTTTCAACAGGTTTCCGCGTCCCAGCAAACTCAGCAGCGCGGGCAGAAACGTCAGCCCGGCCACCATGCAGGTCGCGATGCCGACGGACATGATGACGCCGAGGCTGTGGATGCCGCGATGCTCCGCAAGAATCAGACTGCCGAATCCCGCGATGGCCGTCAATCCCGACACCAGCACCGCCTTGCCCGTGCTGCGCGCCAGAATTCCCGGCGTGCGCTCTTCGGCGTAGCGGTTCAAAATGTGAATCCCGTTCGTCACGCCGATGCCGATGACCAGCGGCAGCGTCATGATGTTCGCCGGATTGAACGGCACCCCCAGCCAGCCCATCAGCCCCGCCAGCCAGAGCGTCCCGATGGCGACGGGAATCAGCGACAACACCACCGCCACCACGCTGCGGAAATGGAACAACACCATGATGGCGATGGCAATCAGCGAATACCACGCCGCCGTGATGTAGCTGTCCTTGAGCAGCGTCGTGTATTCGAGCAACTGCACCGGCGTGCCGGTGATGATGGGCTGGTTCGAGTCCTGCGGATCGAGCGCGGCGCGCAGCGTCGCGACGAATTCCTCCTGATGATCGCGCTGCCAGACATCTTTCTTCGGATAAACCTGCAAAAGAAATTTTCCATGCACGCCCACAAAACGGTTGCGCAGCGCGGGCGGCAAATCCTCGGTCCGCAGCGGCGCGCGGTCGTCCTGCTGCTGCAGCGTCGTGAAGGTCTGGCGCAGATCCTCGAACAGCGCCTGCTGATACTGGCCGAGCTTGGCGGCGTGTTCCGCCAGCACGTCGGCGTCATCCGACAACATCGCCGTGCGAAAACTACGGATTGTTTTTTGCAGCGAGGAAAATTGCTGCGCGAGCGCGGCATCGCTGTCGCCCACCTCCTTGCGCGCCAGGCCGCAGTAGCCGCCAAAGGAAAACAGCGTGCGGCTCAAATCGGCGATGTCCACCGGCTTCAGGTCCGGCGCGTTGAACTGTAGCGGGGCGACCGTGCTTTTGATCTCGGCGATGAGCCGCAACTTTTCGTTCTGTTCCTGATGCAAAAATCCCGCGATGGATTCCACGTCCACCACCACGTTCGTCAGCAGGCGGATTTTCTTTTCCAGCCGCACCGCGTCCTCGAGATTGTCCGCCACTACCGCGCCGAACAGGACGGATTTGTCCGCCGAATCAATCAGCTTCCGTTCATAGACCACCGCCGGCAGGTCCGCGCTCTGCATGTTCAGCAGGTTGTAGTCGAACTTCACCTTGGACAACTGCGCGGCCGCGAGCGCGCAGCACGCGAGGATGACGGCCGTCACGAGCCAGGGCCGTCGCAGCCAGATGTTTTCGATGCGCGCCCGCTTGTCGTCCTCGTGGATCTGGTGGTCGAGGACATTTTGTTTTCCGCGCAGCAGCAACGCCGGCAGCAGCGTCATCATCGGCACCAGGCAGACCATCAGCCCGCCGCCGCAGATGACGCCCATCTCCTTGATGCCCTTGAAATCCGTGAACGCCATCGCCGCAAACGCGCCCGCCGTCGTCAGCGCGCCCGTGAAAATTCCCTGCCCGGTGAACACCATCGCCTTGGTCAGCGCCGCCACCTCCGTCTGGCCGTGGCGCAATTCCTCCTCGTAGCGCGTGATGAGATGCACGCCAAAATCTATCGCCAGCCCGACCAGCATCGGCAGAAACGTGATCGTCAAAATGTTCAGGTGCCCCACCGTCAGCGTCGCAAACGCGAACGTGTAGCCCAGCCCGATCAGCAGGCAGATGATCGCCTTGATGGGCCGCCCCGTTTCGTTGTAGCCGTAAATGAAAATCAGCGCGCACAAGATCAGCGACACCACGCCCGCCACCGTCGTGTCCTTTTGCGACTGCACCATCTCGTCCAGCTCCAGCACCGGCTCGCCCGTCAGGCCGGCGTTCACGCCGGAAACTTCCTGCTTCGTCTCGTTGATCAACTGGCGGATGCGCTTCACCGCAGCGGCGTTCAAGTCGCTGTTCGGCGCGTGGGCGGTGACGAGAAATATGTTTCCGTGGTGGAACGTGATGTAAGTCGCCGAGGCCGCCTCGTCGCCCGCGTTGAACAGCGCCGTGATGCCCGGCGACGGCGGCGTGCCGGTGCGCCCCAGGCTTTCGCGGCCCTGCTTTAAAATCCGTTCCAGCGCCGGGAGCGATTTCACCAGCGAATCCGTCTGCTCATTTTTTTCGCGCGCGGCGGTGCGGAACTGCGTGTTGACCAGCTCAAAAAAAGTGACCAGGTTCGTCGTCTGCGAAAATTTCCGGATGAACGGCAGGTCGTCCTTCAGTGTGTCGCGCAGGCCGGCCAGGTCTTTTTCCGGCACGAACAGCAGCGCCTTGCTGCCCATCATCGGCAGGTCGCCCTTGAAAAAAATGTCGGTGAACAGGTGGGTTTCAACGAGTTCTTTGCCGCCCGGTTTCGCCGGCACCCTGACCCGCGCCGCCTCCAGCCGCGCGCCGAGCCGCTCGACGAACTGCCGGTTCTTCTCGACGTTCTCGCTTTCAATGACGACCACCAAGTCGTCCTGCTGCGGGAATTCTTTTTTGAACTGGAGAAAATTCTGGTGATACTTTTTGTTCGAGCCGACGAGGTTGTCGCGGTCGGTGTCGAACTG
>JAYVCM010000457.1:0-2928 GCA_043749955.1 Limisphaerales bacterium
GCCGACAGCCGTCCTTGCGATGACCATTCGTAAATAGTTTTGGTTGGGATTTGCAACAGTGCAGCCGCCTGACTTACAGTCAGAATCGGCGGGTAGGTACTGAATGAGCTTTCGAGTTCTTTCTGATTGAATTGCTTCACGCGTGATCGCTCCATCGACTTTCACCGATGGATTATGGCCGATGATTCAGGCGCGATGTTGCATGAGTTGTTGCATTGTGGACAAGTTTCAGTTGCGGGCAGTAGTCGAATTAAAAGATCTGGAACAATTCCGGGCGCCTGAGGCTGTAGCCGATCTTCAGCGCTCTCGCCGGAAACAATTCGGCCACCAGCTCCACGGCCGCGTCACTAATCACATCGTTATCAAGTGCCGATGCCGTGTCTCGAAAAGCGTGGCGAATTCTTGAAATGATGAAGCGCAATTCACCGTCGCTATCCGCCTCGGTCCCCCGCAGCTTACAATCGGGCACAGGGCCGCGCCGGCCTTGAGACTGCGCCGCATAGAACGCCAATATCCGGTATTGTTGCGGAGCAAGCACGACGGGCTGGTCGAAATAGCTGACGGTCTCATTGTCCTTGTCAATGCGCACGCAAGCTCTATGCGGCCAACCCGGCGCATGGGTGCGCGAATCCCACTGCCCGAACAACCCAATGGGCAACTTGAATTTCACTTCGGTATTGCGCCCGTCAGCAATGACGTCCGCTTGATCCAAATTACACGAACTCGAACCCTGGCCCATCGGGAACCAAATTTGATTGTTGAAGTTCAACACAGGACCACGGAGCCCGGATTCATACTGCAGATTGACCACGGTTGCGTGCCCCGGCGACGGGGGTGTCGGCAGCATGGGCAACTCGAAATTGAGAATCGTGATTGCCCGTTTGATTTCGGTTTGTCCGTCACGGCTGGTCGGTTGCATTTTACATTTTTCCAAATCATGGCTTAACGAAGCCGAATTGTCGATAAGATGAAGCTCAAATTTAATGTCACACGAACCGGCCAAATGTCCACGCCGCGCGTATCGCGGCACGTTCCCAAACCACTATCCGTCGGCATCGGAAGCGGAACGGCCGCTTGCAAAAACGACATGACCTGTTCGGCGGACAGTGCGCCCCGCTCCGGCGCCTTGACATGCAACATTACGGGGCGTTTCGGCGTTGCGAGTGTCGCGATCACGCCGCACAGCCCCTGTTCTCTGAAAAGCGGAGCAAGACTTCTCACGCGTGAAAGCCAGTCGAAAATCCGCAGCGCCTTCTTGATCCTCGCGCAGGGCACGCCGGCGTTCTGCAATTCCAGACCGACCGCCAATCGAAAAAGGTCGTCTTTGCTGAACCGCCGCACCGTTCCCCGCCCTCCCGAATCCTCTGCAGGGATGACGCAGCCCTCTTCGCATAGATGGATAACGCGATAGGGTTTAACATTGAGGACCTGCGCGGCCACATTCAGGGTTAATAAGACATCCATATGAGAGTTTATTACTCTCATTTAATTAGTTGTCAATGTGCGATTTTCGCTTTCGCATATTCCGTGATGGGTAGGAAAAAAATTGAATGGGGGCCGAGCGCATTCATCGCGCCCGGCTCAAGCCGATTCCATGCGTAGGTCTTGCCGTCCCCTTTTTCCGGATCGAGGCTTCCTGGGTCATTTTTTTTTTCGATCACGCGGCGGCAGACCGCACCAATTCCACATCGGCCTCGGCGAAAAACTCGATCAGCGACAGTTTGACACCATCCATTAATTGCGTGAGTCGGCACGAGGAGACACCAATCCGTTGTGCCATTTCCTTGCGGTTGTACCCCTCGGCCAATCCCGCCAAAACGTGCTGAATACGCGCGGGTTGAGTTTTGACGAAGGCTTGCCAGTCGAGCTTTGTCGCGCAGCGCTCGGCCGGGTTTTCACGGACATTGCTGGTCAACGCCTCGACGAGCCGTTGCGTCAGTTCGGGTGGAGCGTTTCGTTTGGTCCGGAGTGCAAACGCGTGCGAGAAAGAAAACGCCTTCGACTTGTTTCGGATTCGGCATTGCGTTGACAACGGATCGTTCACGCAATTGCCCGTCAGGGTCCGGCCGACGCGAAGCCTGATCGCGGCGAAGTGGCCGAGCATCGACGGCGACAGCCATTTGTTCCGGCGTGCCGCCAAGATGAAATTCGCCGCCATCGCGGCCAGTGCTTCACTTTCCGCTTCTTCATCATCGGGAAAATAGCGCTTGGACATGGCTTCTGCGCGGGACTGAAGTTCCGGCCAAATGACATTGAAACGCGATTCGATTTCTTCGGTGCTGGGACAGACAAGGGCTGATTGTTCTGGTTTCATGTTCGATTTCTCCGAGGTGGTGCCGGAGTCGTTTGTGCCAGGCGCGGGGGTGAGTGTGATGGCGGGAACCTGCGAGGATGAGGGCGGAGTTGGGGTGGGTGCGCCGGTCGAACCGGCGCATTAAAGAAGCGCGCTGGCACGAACGACTTGACCGGCGATAGGTGATAAAAAACACTCAAGACTTACTTCTGACGCATTGCATTCTTATTGAAGCCCAACGTGGAGCAGTCGAGAACATCGGCCGGGCCGCTGGATTTCGGAAAGAATGTGTTTGATTGCGACGCATGTGGAGACGCGGCAAAGTGGCCGCCGGTGCGGCAACAAGTGGTGGGTTACAGCGGAAAGGAAGAGGTTCTATGACGGGGCATAGCAGACATCACTGTCATTGTATTATACCGCAAAAATGGACGAAATTAAGGTCGGCATATGTAGCAACCGTCGTAACCTCAATTAAGCCATCGCGTAGCGGTTTAGCTCAACGCAAGAACGGTCGGATTTTAGATCGGCCCAGATTTGTGAGCCGTGGAATGCGCGTAGGCTTCTGACGGGAGCAAAGCAGAGAGTTTCCACATTGTATTATACCGCAAAAACGTCCGAAATTTAGCTCTTTGAGA
>JAYVCM010000458.1:0-9278 GCA_043749955.1 Limisphaerales bacterium
ATAGACCGACGAGAGTTCCACGGCGATGAACTGGCTCAACTTTTGATAGACGACGTGAAATTCGTATTGGTCGTAGGCGGCGAGGACTTCGGCTTCGAGTTTCGCGAATTCGCCGAGGATCCAGCGGTCGAGGCCGGTCAGGTCTTTGTCCGCCACGCTGTGGCTCGCCGGATCAAAATCGTAAAGGTTCGAGAGCTGGTAGCGCAGCGCGTTGCGGATGCCACGATAGGTCTCGCCGACTTTGTTGATGCGTTCCTCGCTGACGACGATGTCGCTGCGGTAATCCTGCGACGCGACCCACAGCCGCACGACGTCCGCGCCGTATTTTTTGACGTAGGCTTCGGCGGTCTGCGGTTTTTCGTAAGCGCCCTGCTTGCTCTTGGAAATCTTTTCGCGGTCGGCATCCACCATGAAACCGTGCGTCAACACGGTTTTGTAGGGTGCCGCGCCGTTGCCCGCGAGCGAGAGCAGCAGCGAGGATTGAAACCAGCCGCGATGCTGGTCGCTGCCTTCGAGATAAACGTCGGCCTGCCACGCGGCTGCGTCGGCTATTGGCGATTGGCTATCGGTGGTGCCGTGATGCGTGATGCGTGATGCGTGATTGAGTTCGGCGCGGCGCATCAAGACGGCGCGCGAGGAGCTGCCGGAATCAATCCACACGTCGAGCGTGTCGTTGGATTTCGCGGTGGCTTCGGCACCGGTCCAATTCGCAGGCTTCACGAGCGACCAGAGTTCGCTGGCGGATTTCTCGAACCAGATGTTTGAGCCGTGCTGCTCAATGAGGTCGGCGGCGTTGCGGACTATTTGCGCGTCGAGAATGGGTTCGCCTTGCGCGTCGTAGAACGCGGGAATCGGCACGCCCCAGGTGCGCTGGCGGCTGATGCACCAGTCGGGCCGCGATTGCACCGCGCCTTTGATGCGGTTCACACCCCAGTCGGGAATCCACTTCACGCGATCAATCTCGGCGAGGGCTTCCTGCCGGAATGTAGCAGCCGATCCCGCAGCGCGGGAGAGGCTCTGATCCATTTCGGATTTCGGATTTCGGATTTCGGATTTTGAAGTGAGACTCCTCACGTCGTCTCCTACAGAATTGGGAATGTGGTCAATCTTGATGAACCACTGGTCCATTGCGCGGAAGATGACGGGCGTCTTGCTGCGCCAGCAGTGCGGGTAGCTGTGATGATAATTTTCCTGATGCAGCAGCGCATGGCGGACGCGGAGTTCGTGTAGCACGGCTTCGTTGGCGTCGCTTTTGCCGTGTTTTTCGAGGATGGATTTGCCGACCATCTCGGCGGGCATCTGCTGCTCGACAGGCAATTCGTTCGAGTGAGCGAGCGCGCCGTCGTCGTTGACGGGCGAGTAAATTGGCAGGCCGTTTGCGCGGCCAATATTATAGTCGTCCAGACCGTGGCCGGGCGCGATGTGAACGAAACCCGTGCCGGTGTCGCTCGTGACAAAATCGGCGGCGAAAAGTTTTCCGGTGCGATTGCAGAACGGATGCTGGTATTCGAGCTTCGCCAGTTCGTCCGTGTTGACCGGCTGCTCCAGACATTCCGTCCAGCCGCATTTATGCGCGACGGCCGGCAGCAGACCGCGAAAGACGATGTAGCTTTCTTCGGTAGTGGCACAGGCATCTTGCCTGTGAGTTGCAGCAGTGGATTCGCCCGATTCAGAAACACACAGGCGAGACGCCTGTGCCACTACTTTCACTTTGACGTATTGAAGCTTGTCGCTGTAAGCCACGGCGAGATTCGCGGGCAGCGTCCATGGCGTCGTGGTCCAGATCACGATGAACGTGTTCGGCTGGCCGACGACCGGAAATTTCACGAAGCAGCTCTGGCTGACGTGATCGGCATATTCAACCTCGGCCTCGGCGAGCGCGGTGCGGCAGGGAATGCTCCAGTAAACCGGTTTCTTGCCGCGATACACAAAACCTTTGGCCACGATGTCGGCGAACAGGCGGAGTTCGTCGGCCTCGTATTCCTTGTTCAGCGTGAGATACGGATTGTCCCAGTCGCCGAGGACGCCGAGCCGTTTGAACTGGCCGCGCTGGAGATCAATGTATTTGCGGGCGTAAGCTTCACAGGCTTTACGGATGGTCGCGGCATCGGCGGTGGTGTCGCCGGCCTTGCGCATTTCCTGCGAGACTTTGAATTCAATCGGCAGCCCGTGGCAATCCCAGCCGGGAATGTAGGGCGCGCTTTTGCCACGCAGGGTCTGATACTTGATGATGATGTCCTTGAGAATCTTGTTGAGCGCGGTGCCGACGTGGACGTCGCCATTGGCGAACGGCGGGCCGTCATGCAGAACAAATTTTTCGGCGGTGGCGCGCGCCGCCTGGATTTTTTCGTAGAGCTTCGCGGCCTCCCATTTTTCGAGGCGTTGCGGCTCGCGCGTGACGAGGTCGGCCTTCATGGCGAAGTCCGTGCGCGGCAGATTCAAGGTGTCTTTGTAGTCCATGTCAAAATTGAACGGAGACGGTAGCAGCGCAAAAAAACAGTGTCAACGAACGCGGCGGAAATTTGGTGTCGAGTGTCGGTGCCGGGCCGGAAAAGAAAAAACCGGACCAGTCAGCCAGAGGATGGCCAAAAGGTCCGGGGAATTTGAAATGAGCACGACGTAGATTACGGAGAACTCGCGCCCCGGGCTGCACTCAAGCCGGGGCCGAAAATGTTATGATTCAAAGATCAGGTTGTCAGTTGGGGCTAATCCCCGCTGCAACTGTGAACAGTTAATCATACTCCCTTATCACTGTCAACATTCAAAACGAAGTATAAGCAGATGTTTTTTAACGCGGGGCCGCTGATTAGGGGGCACCGTTGGCGACCGGCTCGAAAACAAACTCCAAGCTCATGCCCCCGGTTCAAAACTTCCGGAAGCATTGTCATTGTTGGTGAAAAACATTTTTGTTTTTTGTGGGTGCGCCGCTTGAAAAATTAACGCGCGGTCTCTGCAAAAGCCGGCACGCCGGCCGCCGGCACGGCTCGAAGTTGTGAAATGCCGACCACGCCGTGCCGGAGGCCGGCGCTCCAAAAGTATTGCGACGAGTTTTGCCGAGGTCGCAACGCGTAAAAAAAACCGGTTTTACAACGGTTTTAGCTGATGTGAATAACTCGTGAACAAGAGTTAATATGTTGTCCTCGAAACTTTCGCGGCAATGACTTAAAAACGCTGACGTTATCCAGAGCCGTTTGACGGGAAGCGTTTGTTTTCAGCGAAAAGATAATCAGAGGCGGGACGGAGACATTGCAACATGTTGTTTCAAAGCGGCTTGAAGCTTGGTTTTTGGCGTTGCTTGGATTGCGGGAATTAAACAGTTTATATTTTCGCTTGAATAACGGCACGCGGCACGGTTGACTGGCTGGCGAACCCGACAAAAGTGGCCAGCCGGCGGGGGAAGTGAATAAAACACAAAATTTTGGGAATTGCGGCATTATGCAGATTTCTGCTGAAAAAATTTGGAACACGGCGCAGGAGCATCTCCGCGCCAAGTTGAGCCGGGACACATTCAACATGTGGTTCGCGACGTTGCGTGCCAGTTCGATGGACGGGCACCAGCTCACGATCGAGGCGCCCAACGAGTTTTGCGAGGTCTGGCTCAAGGACAATTACCTCGGCCTCATGCAGGACGCCGTGGCGGTCGCCGCCGGCGCCAGACTTCAGGTCAAATTCAAGGTTACCAACGCCAATCTGCCGGTGTCTCCCATCACGCTTCCGGCGCGGGCGGCGGCCAAAGCCAGACCCAGCGAGACCGCCCAGGACCGGGCGGCGGTCAATGGCGACCTGCATTTCAATCCCAAGAACACCTTCGATACGTTTGTCGTGGGCGCGAACAATAATTTTTCCTTCGCCGCCGCCAAGGCTGTGGCGGAGGCGCCGGGCAAATCCTACAACCCGCTTTTCCTCTACGGCGGCGTTGGTCTGGGCAAGACGCACCTGCTCCATGCCATCGGCCAGCACGTTGCCAGCACCAAAAAGGGCGCCCGCGTCCACTACGTTTCGTCCGAAAAATTCACGAACGAATACATTGACGGCATCCAGAACAACCAGCTCGCCAAGTTCCGCAAAAAATACCGCCAGACCGACGTGCTGCTGATTGACGACATCCAGTTTCTCGCCGGCAAGGAACGCATCCAGGAGGAATTTTTTCACACGTTCAACGCGCTGCACGAATCGCACAAGCAGATCGTGCTGACCTGCGACCGGCCGGCCAGTGAAATTCAAGGCTTGGAAAACCGTCTCGTCTCGCGCTTTGAATGGGGCCTGGTCACGGATCTCCAGCCGCCGGACATTGAGATGCGCCTCGCCATTTTGCAGAAAAAGGCGCAGCTCATGAACGTCGTGCTGCCGGACGACATCATAAATTTTCTCGCCACCCGCATCCGCACGAACATCCGCCGGCTCGAAGGCGCGCTCATCCGCGTTGCCTCCTACGCCTCGCTCACCGGCAAACGGCTCTCCATCGAAGTCGTCGAGGGTTTGCTCCGCGAAATTCTGCACGAAGAAGGCCGGCAGACCATCAGCATCGAAGTCATCCAGAAAAAAGTGGCGGAACACTATGACATCCGGCTGGCCGACATGACCAGCAAACGCCGCCCCGAAAACATCGCGTTCCCGCGCCAGATCGCCATGTATCTCTCGCGCCAGATGACCGAAGGCTCGCTGAACACCATCGGGGAAGCCTTTGGCGGTCGCGACCACGGCACCGTGCTGCACGCCTGCCGCCTCGTCAAAGACCGGATGGAAGTGGACGCCAACGTCCGCCAGGTGGTCAGCTATCTCGAAAAACAGTTGATGCGGTGATTTGGAAACGCGCGGCCTTGAGCTTTTGCCTTGCTGGGGTGATTCAGGCATTTCATCATCTGAACAATGAACGAACTGTCGCCGCTCGTGGACACGATTGTCCGCCTCCAAGCCGAATGGGTTGCCCGCTGGCATGAAAATCCGACGCCGCCGGAAACCGAGCCGCCCCTTGCCATCGTTGAGCAAAACCATCAGATGAATTTTGGCTTGTGGCACGAGGAGGACGTGGCGCGGCGCGACGACCTCGGCGACCACCGTGTGAAGCAGGCCAAGCGCGCGATTGACCGTTTCAACCAGGCCCGCAACGACGCCATCGAACGGCTCGACGAATGGTTTTTGCAACACCTGCCGCCGGCGAAAACCTCCAGCCCGCTCCACTCCGAAACCGCCGGCATGATCATTGACCGGCTTTCCATCATGGCCTTGAAGATTTACCACATGAGGATCGAGGCCACGCGCGCCACCGCCACGGACGAGCACCGCCGCAAATGTTCGGAGAAACTGGCGCGGATCGAGGAACAACTGGCCGACCTGAAACAATGCCTCGTGGAACTGCTCGCCGGAATGCAAGCCGGCACCCGCCGGTTCAAAATCTACCGCCAGATGAAAATGTATAACGACGCCACCATGAACCCGCAGCTTTACGCCAAGGCGTAAGATTTCCGGCGGTAAATACTGTCGGGCAGATCCATCGGGGGCAAACCGCGCCGGTCAGTTGGAAAAATGAATTGAGCCTAAAAGCCGCCGTTGAGTTGCCGCAAAAAAGCACAAGCAGCACAAAATTCTTTTGGTTTGGAAAGTTTTGAGAACGGATTCCACTTCACCTGCCGGGTGGGCCAGTCCCGGTTGCGCGAACGCTATCAAAGCTGTTTATTTTTGCGCCTTTTGTGCCTCTTCGTGGCCATTTCAATGGTCGGCGACGACGTGCCGGTCACGCCGACATCGGATGAAGGCGGAAGGAGTCTCTGACTAAAAAATTCTTCCCGCTTATTTCGTGGTCAAGGAAGTTTGAGTCTCGTCACCTCGTCTCCTACAAAAACCCGTCTTTGTTCACTTCGCTTCCAGCGTGATGTGCATTTTCATCTTCATGTCCATGGTCTGTTTCTGCTGGCCCACGTTCATGCCCATGATGATCTCGGTTTTTTCGTCCATGGTTCCCGCCACCGGCATGGCTTTGCCGAGATCCAAGGTGGTGCTGCCGGTGCCGGTGCCGGTCATTTTGTTGAGGTCCACTTTCATGCCGGGCATCGCGGGGCTTTCAATCTTCTGGTTGGCGGCGTTCTGCGTGATGGTGCTGCGGAGCGTGAGGCGGTCGCCTTCGCTGGCGACGAGTTCGTATTTGACGGTCTGGTCAATGGTCATGCCCTGCGACTTGAGCCGGGCCTGGTGTTCCCATTTCGCGCCCAGACCGACGGCTTCTTCGGGCAGGGCGATGGCGGAACTGGAAAAGGAATCTTTCATTTGATCCATGGTCTGGCTCAACTGTGGATCGGCGTCGGCGGGCAGTTTCATTTCCATTCCCTTGACGATTCCCTGGCTGGACATTTTGCCAGTGCCGGTCATTCCGCGCATTCCGCCGAGGGAAGATTTCATCGCGCTGGCCACGGCGGGCGCAACGTTGGTGTCGGTGGCCACGGTGGCGTCGGTGAAAACCATCTCGTAGGTGATTTCGCCGGCGGCGGAAACATCCTTCACCTCCACGTCCATCGTCATCAGCATCGCGGGAATGTCCATGGCGGGCATCTGATTGCCGGCGGCGCCCATGTCCATCGCCATCTTCATGGTCATGCTCATCGTCTGCTTGTCGCCGACGGCGGGATGCAGGCGCAACACGGTGCGCGGTTCGCTGCCGGCGGCGAGCAGTTTCACCGGCGATTTCGCGGCGGACGCCCCGGATTTTTTGACGGCAGTGGCGGCACTTTTTTCCGGAGCCACAACTTCACCCGACGTGGCGGCGACTTTTTCCGCCAGATAATTCATCCGGTAAGAAACCGTCTGGGCGCTCCAGCCCGGATTGGCGCGTTGAAACAAGGTCATCGCCCGTTGCGCCTCGACATATTTGGCGTGGGCCTGGCTGGTCTTGCCGCTGGTGTTCAACGTGTCCGCCTGGTCAATGACGCCGTAGATGGCCAGATAATCTTCGTCCGGCCCTTCCGCCTGTGCCGCGCCCAGCGTCAGCAGCAGCGCGAACAGGATGGCGGCGGTAAAACAGTTTCTGCGGCGCGGCCAAGACAGGTTCGCGGCGGCCGGATGGGTGGTGGTCATGTGCCGCACGTTAAATGCTCGCCGCCGAACGTCAAATAAAAAGGGAAGGCCGGCCGAGAAAAATTCCTGCTCCACCTTCAAGGCAATGCCTGCGCTGCCCCTGCGCGGAACCGTGGTGGAAGCGCGCGCCGTCATGTGGCGGCGGGCATCCTGCCTGCCGTAGAGCCGTGGCGTCCCGCCCGGCGGAAAAAAACTCACGCCCGCCCGGACGGCTTGATTTTTTTTGAGTCCTTAAAAGTGCGTGCGTCCATTCCGGGCGGCAGGATGCCGCCCTCTACGGCAGGCGAGGGCGCCTGCCGCTGCATCGCCTTCGCCGCAGCCTCACATCGGCAGCCCGCGTTTGACGCGCAGCCGGGCGCGCAGGCGGTGCATGCGGCGGCGCAGCAGCGGCCCGACCGGCCAGCGGTCGTGGCCATAAAGATAAATCAGTTCGCGCCCGCACGCTTTCAGCAAGCCCTTCGCCGCGAGGGCGGTTTCGGCGGCGGCCAGGCCGATGGGTTTCTTGTCCTGGCTCTGAAACTGCGGCGCGCACAGCGCGGCGAGCTGGGTGAGGATTTGTTCGTTCAGCGCCGCCGGTGATTTCAAGATGGCTGCCAGCCAGCGCAGTTGCGGCGGCTCCTCCTTGAGCGCGTAGGTTTTCCACGTCGCGGAATGAAATTTCAAAACGCCGAGGGACGGCAGGAACGAAAACGCTTTGCCCGCCTCCGCCACGCGCCGGGTGAAATCGTAATCAATCGCCCACGCCAGCTCCTCCGGCTGCCGCCAGCCGCCGACCTGCGCCGCGAGTTCCCGCCGGTGCAGCCAGCTCGACGGCGGAAAGTGGACGCGCGCATAGCCGGAACGCGGGTGCGGCGGGCCGTAAACATTCTCCACGCCGTCCGGCCCGATGCTCGCGAGCAGATCATGGGCGATGTCGGCACGCCCGGCTTCGAGGTGTTTCACCAGGCGCGAGAGATGCCACGGCATCCACAAATCGTCATGCCCGATAAAGGCGATGTATTTTCCGCGCGCCCGGCGGGTGCCTTCATTGTTCGGCGCGGACTGGCTGCCGGTATTTTTCGGAAAATTAAACCAGTGCAGCCGCGGGTCGTTCAGTTCGGAAATAATTTCCTCCGAGCCGTCGGTGCAGCCGTCGCCCATCACGCGCACCTCGAAGTCCGTGAAGTCCTGGTTCAACACGCTCCGCAGCGCGCAACGCAGCAGCGCCTTGCGGTTGTAAGTGGAGCAGATGACGGTGACGAGCGGAGCAGCCATGGTTCACCAGGTCATTTCGTCGTGGAAGTCGAACGGGATCAGATCGTTTTTCAGCGGCAGCCGATACTTGTCCGGGTCGGCGTGGTTGTAAGGATGCGTCGGCACGTTGATGAACATGGCCTCGGTCGTCCCGACATTTTGCACCGCGTGATAAATACCTTTGGGGATGACCATGAACACGCGGTTGCGTTCGCCGAAGGTAAAATTGTTCAACATTTTGTAAGTCGGTGAATCCTTGCGGTCGTCGTAAAACACCCAGCGCTGCCGGCCGAGCGAGGTGAAGAGGCGGTCGTCCTGCAACTGGTGCTTCACCCAGCCCTTGATCGCGCCCGGCTGGAGCGTGGCCTGATACACATACACCAGCGGCGCGGCGTGGACGCCCCACGCCGGATTGTAGATTTCGCACACCTCGCCGCGCCGGTCCAGATGCGTCTTGGCCGGACGGATGACCAGGCCCTGGATGCGCCGGGCGACTTTCTCGCCCGCCGGGGTGACGGTCTGGCGGTCTTGGACGGGTCTGATTTTTTTTATGGGGAAATGGGACTGATTGCGGGCCAGCCTAGCACCCGGATTCAAAAATAAAAAATTGAAAATAAATTTTGTTTCAACGCCGACGGTGATTTCCCCCCGCCTCGCAGCATGGTGGCGGGTCCGGCCAGTGTTTTTCTGCCATCAATCATTCTGTCAGCCGGAAAGACAGAATCATGGCTGGCAGAATGATTTTGCAAACGCCATCGCCGCCCCGCTGTGCGGGATCGCGGTGGCACTGCGCGCCGTCGAAATGGATTTTCCCTTTCCCTGTCCGGCGGCCTCAAAGGCGGCCTGCTTGCCAAATTGAACCGGGAAGCATAGCTTGTCGGCATGTCAGTAATCGAGGAAATTGAGAAGACGGTGCTGGCGCTGCCGATGGAGCAGCGCGTTGTGCTGGCCGAGTCATTGTTGAATTCGCTTCCGTC
>JAYVCM010000459.1:0-4685 GCA_043749955.1 Limisphaerales bacterium
TGCTCATTTTTAGGGGCATGTCGTAGGTAACACCCTTTTTGAGGCAACGTATCCTTTTCAACCCCTTTCTCCACAGAGATCGGGTAACTTTCTTTTTGAGTCATATCGCCGGCATGACCCTTGTGAAAAAAATCACAATTTCAACTTGCCTGCCATTTTACCGGCGGCTAGGCTTTCGCTTGCGCTTTTTCAGCGCAAAATTTTTTTAGGAAATGCAGACTCAAACCGAATACGGCTACAATTCAAAAGTTGAAGGCGACGTCGTCCTGACGACCGTTGACGCCGCGCTTGCATGGTTCCGCAAAAATTCCGTCTGGCCCATGCCCATGGGTCTCGCGTGCTGCGCGATTGAACTGATGGCGGCGGGTGCAAGCCGCTTTGACATTTCCCGGTTTGGTTCCGAGGTCATGCGTTTTTCCCCGCGTCAGGCCGACTGCATGATTGTCGCCGGCACGGTCACCTACAAATCCGCCGGCTTTCTCAAGCGCATCTGGGATCAAATGCCCGAACCCAAATGGTGCATCGCCATGGGCGCGTGCGCCTCGACCGGCGGGATGTATCGCAGCTATGCCGTGTTGCAGGGCGTGGATAAAATTGTGCCGGTGGATGTCTATATCGGCGGCTGTCCGCCCCGGCCCGAAGCCGTGCTGGACGCGCTGATCAAAATCCAGGAAAAAATCGGCACCCAGCCCATCTTGCAGGAAACGGTGATCGCCAGGATGCTGAACCTTCAAAAAGCTTAATTGCGTGTCCGCCCTCGAATCCGCCAATAAAATCAAGGCCAAGTTCGGTGACCTCGTCGCCGAACCGGCGGAGTTTCGCGGCGAAATCTCCCTGAAAATTTCCGACGCGGAAAAGATTTTTGACGTCTGTAGTTTTGCCAAGCAGCAGCTTGGCTTTGATTATCTCGTGGATATTTCCAGCGTGGATAATTACGGCGAAGACCCGCGCTGGACGGTGGTTTATCATCTGCGCAGCATGGTCGGCGGCGAGGAATTGCGCCTAAAGACCGATGTGAGCGAGGAAAAATCCGAGCTGCCCAGCGTGCTGCCCGTCTGGCGCACGGCCAACTGGCATGAGCGCGAAATTTACGACATGATGGGCATCCGTTTCAGCGGCCATCCCGATTTGCGCCGGATTTTGATGTGGGAAGGCTATCCGTATTTTCCGTTGCGCAAGGATTTCCCGCTCGCCGGCAAGCCGACGGATCTGCCGGGCGTGGCGTTCACAGAGATTTCACCGATGGAAGGCGGACCGTTCGTGACGATTCCCAGTGCTGGCGATGCGATTGGCCGCGAACCGCGTGTGCGCACGCCGGAAGAATAATTTTCATGGCCACCGTTCAAGACATTGAAATTCCCGATTCCGCCGCGCGCGCAGCCGCTGCGGTGGAAGAGGCACAGGACATGCACGGCGAGCGCATGGTCCTGAACATGGGGCCATCGCATCCGGCCACGCACGGCGTCTTGCGCATCGTGCTGGAACTGGACGGCGAAGTCATCACCAAGGCCGATCCGGACGTGGGTTATCTGCATCGCGGCGACGAAAAAATCGCCGAGAACATGACCTACACCCAGTTCATTCCATATACGGACCGGCTGGATTATCTCGCGCCGCTGGCGAACAACGTCGCCTACGCGCTCGCGGTTGAAAAACTTCTCGGCATCCATGACAAGCTGCCGCCGCGCTGCCAATACATCCGCGTGATGTGCGCGGAACTGGCGCGCATCTCCGCGCATCTGCTCGGCCTCGGCGCGTTTGCGATGGACACCGGCGCGGTCACGGTTTTCCTGCTGACGTTCACCGAGCGCGAGAAAATTTACAATCTGGCCGAAGCCATCAGCGGCGCGCGGCTCACGACGAGTTACACGCGCATCGGCGGCGTGATGCGCGATCTGCCGCCGGGCTGGACGGACATGTGCCGCCAGTTCCTCAAGGAATTTGCCGTGGCGCTCGCCGAGGCGGAGACGTTGCTCACGCGCAACCGCATCTGGGTGGATCGTCTGCGCGACCTCGCCGTCGTCTCCAAGGAAATGGCGATTGACTACGGCTTGAGCGGCCCGAACCTGCGCGGCAGCGGCGTGGAATACGATCTCCGCAAGAACCAGCCGTATCTGTGCTACCAGGATCTGGACTTCGACATTCCCACCGGCTCCGTTGGCGATTGTTACGACCGCTATCTCGTCCGCATGGAAGAAATGCGCCAGAGCATGAGAATTTTGGAGCAATGCCTGAATAAAATTCCCGGCGGCGCGAACAACGCAGCGAAGGAACCGGTCTGCATTCAGGATGGAAAAATCACGATGCCGTCGAAGGAAAAAGTGATGTCGAGCATGGAGGAATTGATCCATCAGTTCATGCTCGTGACGGAAGGCGTGAATTGTCCGCCCGGCGAAGTTTATTTCGGCCACGAAAATCCGAAGGGCGAGCTGGGTTTTTACATCAACAGCCGGGGCGGCGGCACGCCGTATCGCCTGAAGATCCGCGCGCCATCATTCATCAATTTGAGCATCCTCGGCGAACTGATGCCGGGCTGTATGATCAGCGACGTGCCCGTGATTTTGGGTTCGCTCGATTTCGTGATGGGAGAATCTGACCGATGAGTTTTCAAGCCACACCTGAACTGGAAGCGGAAGTGAATGAGTTGATCACGCACTATCCGGTGAAACGCGCCGCATCGCTGATGGTGCTGCACGCGATCCAGGAAAAGTTCGGCTGGATTTCGTCCGAAGCGGTGCAGTGGACGGCCAAGAAGCTGGAGCTCCAGCCGATCAACGTCTTTGAAATCCTGACGTTTTATCCGATGCTCCGGCAGCAGCCGATGGGCAAGTATCAGATCAAGGTCTGCCGCACATTGAGCTGCGCGCTCGGTGGCGCTTACGAACTGCACAAGCATTGTTGCGACAAGCTCGGCTTGGACGCGCACAAGCACGGCGCACAGACGACGAAGAACGGAAAGTTCACCGTGGAATTTGTCGAGTGCCTCGCGAGCTGCGGCACCGCGCCGGTGATGATGGTCGGCGATAATTTTTACGAAGGTGTCAGCCACAAGAAAGCGGATGAGATTTGCGCCGGTTGCAAATGAATCATGGAAATTTTTGACCACACAATTCAGGAGGTCCTGAAAGAACGGCTGGAAAAGCTTGAAAAGCATTTTCAATCGGACGTGGTTTTCTATTTCGGAGAAATTCATCCTGCGCTGGCAAAAGGATTCCGCGACTTCATTGAAAAACTTGGCAGTGAGAAAACAAAAAAAGATACGCTGACAGTTTTCTTGAACACGCCGGGCGGCAGCGCGGAAACCGTCGAAAAAATGGTTGGCATAATTCGCTTCCATTACAAGACAGTGCATTTTGTGGTTCCTGACTTTGCGATGTCGGCGGGCACAATTTTTTGCATGTCGGGCAACAAGATTTTCATGGACTACTCGTCCTCGCTTGGCCCGATTGATCCGCAGGTTTTCAACGGCAAAGAATGGGTTCCAGCCTTGGGTTATCTGGATCAAGTGGAGCGATTGTTGGAAAAAGCTCGCAACAATACTTTAACGCAGGCGGAGTTTCTAATTTTGCAAGGTCTGGATTTGGCCATGTTGAGCCAGTTTGAGCAGGCGCGAAACCTGACGATTACGCTTTTGAAAAACTGGCTCGTTGAATTCAAATTTAGCGATTGGAAAACGCATCGCACCAGTAAGGATAAAAAAGGCCAGGTGGTAACTGACGCAGAAAAGACGCAGCGGGCGGAAGAAATTGCAAAGAAGCTCGGCGACAATAAACTTTGGCATTCGCACGGACGCATGATTGACGTTTTCACGCTGAAAAACATTTTAAGATTGGATGTCGAAGACTATTCTGAAGACGTTGTGGTTCGCGGGTTAATTCGTTCCTACAATGATTTGTTGATTGATTATATCCGCCGTTCACAAATCAAAGTGTTCATGCACAGCCGAAATTATTTTTGACAGACAGTTTTATTATGAAAACAACAACCGAACTTAAAAAAGTGTTGGCTGACAAGGCGCAAACCTTTGCTCCCAGCCCTGAATTTATTAAGCTCCGTGAGTTTTACGAGGAAATGAAACGGCAGGGGGTGGTCAAGAAGCAGGAGTATTCCTTTCCGCCTTTGGATACGACGGGCCAAAAACTTTATCAGGCCCAGCAGCAAGCGTTTTGCCTTTTGCGGGGAGCGCAGGGCTAGAAGTTCGGTCGGGGAAGAGTTTATGAACATGACACTGACAGCCGAAGATTTGGCGGACGAGTTCGCCTTGTCGCTGGCTCATGTCTTGGCGACAGCCAACCGCCGCGCGCGGCAGCTTGGCTGCGATGTGTCGCAAAGTTTGGTGACAATTTCGGAGCATTTTGACGGCGGAACATTTTGGCGCATCAATTACGGCGCTAAAAATCCGTCGGCCCAGCGCGGTGGAGATTTGATCGTCGAAGTGAGCGCGGAAAATGCGGAAGTGAAACGGGTGTTGCGTGGACAATGATTATGAAATGGTTGCCCGACATGGATTTGAACCATGACAAACAGATTCAGAGTCTGTTGTGCTACCGTTACACCATCGGGCAATGACGGGACGTAGGAGGCTAAAGATAATTTTTTAAGAGTCAAGTTGCTGATATGGCGCAAGAATACAAATTGATACTGAAATACGCCGATGAACCCGGTTACAGCCGGGACATCGAGTG
>JAYVCM010000460.1:0-4360 GCA_043749955.1 Limisphaerales bacterium
ACCGGCTGGACATGCGTGAGCTTGCCGTCCGCCGCCACGCAACTGACCAATGCCGTCCAGGCTTTTCTGATGGCCGGTTCAAAGTTCGTGCGTTCGAGCAGGCCCTGGTTCACGCCCCACGCAAAGGCGTAAGTGTAAAATCCCGAACCGCTGGTTTCCTTGAGCGGATAGCTCGCCGGGTCGAGCAGGCTCGCGTGCCAGAGTCCGTCCGGCTGCTGGCACGTCAAAATTTTCGCCGCCATTTCCGCAAACAGTTTTTCAAAACGCGGACGGTCGGGATGATTCATCGGCAGGTATTGCAGCGTGCGGACCAGCCCGGCGATGACCCAGCCGTTGCCCCGGCTCCAGAAAACTTTTTTGCCGTTGGCTTCCTGCTTCTTGAAGAACGTGCTGTCGCGGAAAAACAGATGCTCGTCCTGGTCGTAAAGATAGTCCGCCGTGCGCCACCAGTTCGTGACGGCGAAATCAAGATACCGCGAATCACCCGTCGCGGCATAAAGCCGCACCCACGCCGGCGGCCCCATGAACAGCGAGTCGCACCACGACCAGTTCTCGCGCGCCTTGGTTTGCGGATTGGAAAATTCAAGGCTCTGCACTGCGGACGGCTTGGCAAGAATGGCGTCAAATTTTTCCCGCAGCGGCGCGATCATTTTCGGCTCGCGGTAAAGCAGGTAAAGCTCTGCGTAGGTCTGGCCGACGCAATGGTCGTCCGCGTCGTAAAGCCGCGGTCCGGTTTTCCAGTTGTTCGTCTCGCCCATTGCGCGCATGGCGTCGCGGTATTTTGTGTCGCCGGAAATTCCCGCCAGCGCCATGAAGCCCGCCTCGCCCGCCGCTTGAATCCAGCCAGTCGTCGAGTCCTTCGCGGGATTGGCCAGTTGCCAGTCCGCCACGCGCTGCATCACGTCGAGCACGGCCTTCGGCGCCATGTCCGGTGCAACCGGCTGCGCGGGCGCGGGCGCGGCGGCCAGAAATAAAACTGCGGCCAGGAATACAAACGAACGGGTCAGATGATTTTTCATGTTAAAATTGATTCGGATGACGGGCGTGATTTTAGATGAAACCGGGGCCGGATGGTTACTATTTTTTTGTGCGACCAAGCGCCTGCATTTCAATCCCGGCCAGGATGAACGGCCCGACGCCTTTCAAATCGTTGCTCACAACCGGTTCGCCGACGTAATAATCAAAGCTGCCGTCGCGCATCTTGCCGTTGCTCGGCGAACCGCCCAGCCCGGCGACGGAACAGCATTGCGTGAGCGACCAACTGTTAATGCCATCGGCCTTGATGAGGTTGGCGATGATGCCCGCGTAGCTTTTCTCAATCGCCGGAACCAGATCGCGCGACAGATAACCGTGATTCACGCCTTTCGCGAGCGCATAGACGAACATCGCCGAGGCCGTCGCCTCCAGATAATTTCCCTTGCGGTCGCCCTGATCCATCACCTGCCACCAGAGGCCCGTTTTCGCGTCCTGAAATTTCACCACGCCAACGGAAAGTTTTTTCAAAGTGGCGATGATCTGCGGACGCGCGGGATGGTCGGTCGGAAAATAATCCAGCACGTCCACCAGCGCCATTGCATACCAGCCCATCGCGCGGCCCCAGAAATTGGAGGAGCAGCCCGTCGCCGGATTCGCCCACGGCTGCGACTTGCTTTCATCCCAGCCGTGATAATTCAGCCCCGTCTTCGCATCGTAAGTGTGCTCGTCAATCAGGCGGATTTGTTTCGCCACGTCGTCGAAGGAGGAATCTGCTCCGCCGAAAAGTTTTGCAAACTCCGCGTAGAACGGCGAGGCCATATAAATTCCGTCCAGCCACATCTGATGCGTGTATCTCTGCTTGTGCCAGAAGCCGCCGTCCGCCGTGCGCGGCTGCGTGTCGAGCTGAAGGCGCAGGAGTTGCGCGGCATTTTTGTAGCGCTCCTCATGCGTCAGTTGCCAGAGCGCGAGGACGGTCTTGCCGGGATTCAGCGCGTCGAGTTGAAATTCCTCGGGCTTGTAGGTTTGAACTTTTCCTTCGGGCGAAACGAAGGAACCAATCGCCTGCCTGGTGAATTCAACATAGCGTAGTGGGACAGGCATCTTGCCGGTCGTGTTCGCATTGTCGCTGACTGATGAACTGGACAGGCTGGAAGCCTGTCCCACTATGGCCTCGTTCAGCTTGAGCAACGACAGCGTGAACAGCCCGGCGGTGTAATCCCATTTCGCCTTGCCGTCCGGTTTCCACGCCAGCGAATCGCCGCGCCGCGCCAGCTCGGAAGCCGCCAGCCGCTGCGACCATTCCAGCGGCGTCGCGCCGGAGAAGTTTTTCGGAGCCGGGTGAATCGTCGTGCATCCCGCCAATACCAGACCGGCCAGCAAACCAATCAAAATCAATTTCATAAGGGAGACTGCGTCAACCTACCAAAAGCCATCCCTGCCGCGAGGATTTAATCACAGAAAAAAGCGGCGCGGCGCGGACGAACCGGCCCTTAACGCCTCCGGCGGTTGCCTGGTTCGTCCTATTTCTGAATCTGAACCGGCCTGTTCGTGGCTGTGGCTTCCGCATGGCCAGGCACATTGTTTGATCCGGATCCGCCCGTTGAATTTCCCGGATCTGGAATCACAAAGGCGTTAAAAAGACGCCGCTGGCCGTAGCCGCCGGTGCGCGCAGCTTTTTCCGCCTGCTGACTGGAAAAGGTAAAATTATCACCGCGCATCATAGAGAAATGTTTCAATCCAACCGTGCCAGGTTGCGCATTGGTGTAAACATAGCCCTCCACCCGCACAAACTGATACGCCCCGTTTTTTTCAACATTCTTCGGGATGTCGCGCGCGAGCAGCCAGTAATCGTGCCGGGGTTCGCTCCAATACTGCTTGAGCGGGGCCGTGCCGGATTGCTGGCTGGTGAAGACGTAGCCCTCCACCCGGCAGAATTTATAGCCCTTTGCCAGCGCGTCGCATTCCCCCTGAGGCGTGGCCGTGGTGTAATTATCCCGGCCATCCCAGAATAATTTCAAAGGAGCCAATTTCAGCGTCGGCTTGTCAGCGCGGCCTGGTTTCGTAGCGCAGCCGGACAACGGTCCCAACGCGATGCCAATGAGTGCGGCCAGGATGATTTCGTTGTTTCGCATAACTGGGATTTTTAATGTGGAAAACTGCTTCCGGTTCGGTGGGTGATTTTCAGGATTCTGAACTCCCTTCGGATGCTTGCAAGTATTTTCACTGCCTTCGTCCTTTCACCGTCCCAGCCACCCGCCGTCAATGTTCAGCACTGCGCCGTTCAGATAATCCGAATCGCCGCCCGCCAAAAACACGCAGCCGCCCGCGATGTCTTCCGCCGCGCCCCACCGGCCTTCGGGGATGCGATCCAAGATGGCCTTGTTGCGCACCGGGTCTTCGCGGAGCGCCTTTGTGTTCTCCGTCGCGATGTAGCCGGGCGCGATGGCGTTGACGTTGATGCGTTCCTTCGCCCATTCGTTCGCGAGCGCCTTGGTCACGCCCGCGATGCCGTGCTTGCTCGCGGCGTAGGCGGGAACCGTGATGCCGCCCTGAAACGACAGCAGCGACGCGATGTTCACCAGTTTGAGCCGGGAATTTTCCGGCGCTTTCGCACGGCCGGTTTCAATCCACCATTTGCCGACGGCTTGCATCAGAAAAAACGGCGAGTTCAGATTCGTCGCCATGACGGCGTTCCAATCGGCTTCTGAAAAATCTTTGGCCGGCGCACGGCGGATGATGCCAGCGTTGTTGATGAGCGCGTCAATCTGCCCGGTCTGGGCGAGAATCTGCGCGATGACCGCGTGCGATTCCTTCTGCGTGCCCGTGCCGAGGTCGGCGTTGTGCGCGACGAACGCGCCGCCCGCCGCCTTCACCGCCGCGCCCGTCTCGGCCAGTTCACTCCGCGCCACGCCCACGACCGTCGCGCCTTGTTTGGCAAACGCCACGCAGATCGCCTGCCCAATGCCCCGGCTCGCGCCCGTCACGACCACCACTTTGTTTAATTTCATAAATTGGAGAACATCGAACATTCAACGCCCAACGCTGAACATAAGAATCCGTCCTTCGGTGTTGAGAGTTGAATGTTTAATGTTGAATGTTTCGGAAACAATCACCGCAGATCCGCCGGCTTCACCGCGTCCATGTCGTCGAACACCTGGTTCTCGCCGGCCATGCCCCAGATGAACTTGTAATTGCCCGTGCCCACGCCGAAGTGCATGGACCAGTTCGGCGAGAGCGCCGCGTCTTCGTTGTGCAAAAACACATGGCGCGTCTCCGTCGGCTCGCCAAAGAAATGCGACACAACTTTGTCGCCGAGATCGAAGTAAAAATAAATCTCCGTGCGCCGCCAGTGCGTGTGCGGCGGGAAGGAATTCCACACGTTGCC
>JAYVCM010000461.1:0-3710 GCA_043749955.1 Limisphaerales bacterium
TCCCGAATTTTCTGACACAATGTTTGTCGCTCAAAACCCTGCTCACGCCCATCGCTTATTTGCTCATCACCGGCGGCTTGATTGCTTCGACCATCGGGCATCATCGAAGTGGAAACGCCCAGCTTCAAGCAATCGGGAAAGTGATTGTCTTCATCATGCTGATTGTTTTTCTGCCCACCTGGGGAAATCAGATTGTGACCATCGTGGACGACACGGTAAAAAACGTCCTGAAAGTTGATCCAGCCAAAATCCACGACCAGTATCAAGCTGCACTCGAATTAAAGAAATCCGCCGATGGCAATAAAAGCTGGTGGGAAAAGGTTTTTGATTTTCCTGCCTCCATGGTCGAAGCCCTGATGTCCGTTGTCTTCATCATTTTAGGATGGCTCGCCAGCACGATTGAATGGTGGGCATACATTTTACAAAGCGCGATTTTGTTCATTGGCTACGCATTGTCCCCAATTTTTATCGGGATGCTGGCGTTTCCATCGCTTCAAAACGTCGGACGTAATTATTTGCTCAATTTGCTCGGCGTAATGATCTGGCCGCTGGGCTGGGGCGTGGCCGGACTCATCACCCAAGGCGTGATTGATTTTATGACCGACCAAAGTTTTTTAAGTGCTTCCGCTGCCCCTAACACGCTTTATTCTTTGCAAAATTTGATGGGACTCGCGTTCTTGGGCATCTGGATTATTTTTAGCACCATTGCCGCGCCCATAGCCGTCCAAAGAGCGATAACGACAGGACATTCCGCCGCTTCAAGTTTGTTCAGCGGAGCTTTCTCTGCGGGCCGGGCGGCGGCAACGGCTGGCGCGACCACATTTGCCGGTGGTGGTGCGGCTGGAATCAAGAACGCCATCGCTGCCGGGGCGATGGCCACAGCCGCCGCGACAGAGTCCTTGGCGACATCTTCAATCAGCGGCGGACACGGAGGAGGAAGCTCTGTGCTCGGTTCGCTCGCGCAAATGAACAACCGGGCGCACGAACGCGGGCGTGATAGAGAGGGGCAAAATAAGCCGCAAGGCTTTCCGCCCAACGATCCGACGGGTGATAAAACCGTCGCCGGGTTGATTGATAAAAGTCGCAATTCCGGCGCTTGATTTTTTACAATAACAGGTGAAAACGCCCCGGCGTTATGTTAAAATAAGCCTGCATGGAATTCCTTGCCATCATGGGAATTGGAACACTGGTCGCCATCTGGATTGTGGCGAACCTGCCGAAGTCGCGCGGCCTTCGCCGTGAGATAGTTTCGCTTGAAGAAAAACCGTTCCAGACTCCCGCTTGGAGAAAAGATATGTCCGAGTTTTATTCAACGGACGATTTTGATTATTTGAGAAAATTGGAGCGTCATCAAAATGATCCGCACCATTGGCCTTGTCCGTTTCCGCCGCAAGAGTCGCCCAAATACGATTAGGCGGCTTGTTGCTTCTGGTTGGCTAAAATCTTCGCTTTCAGTTTCTCAATTGTTGAAGCCGCGACGCGCTCCACCAATTCTTCCAGCAACGCTTGCGGCTCTGCCAATTCTTGTTCAAAAACTTCACGCCCCATCGCTGCTTTTGCGCTCTGAAGATATTTCGGCAGCGGCACGATTTGCACCGGCTCGTTGGCCTGACCCCAAAAAACTTCGATTAGATTGGTGGACGCCCACCACGGATATGAATACGCCGCTTTTGCTTGAGCCGCCGTTTTGTTGGAATTTGCCGAGGCAACGGTAACTGGCGGGTTTGGTTTGGGTGGTGACACAACATCCGGTGTTGCGATTTCTCCGAAAATAACTTTTTCCGCCATGTTCGCGGAGTGTTTGTCCCGCAAGTGGCCATAGGTTTGCATTGCCAGCACACCGCCGTCTTTATGCCCCAACCATTTTGCAACCGTCGGAATGTCCACGCCAGATTCGATGCAACGAGTCGCAAACAAGTGGCGCAAGTCGTGGTGCGTCAGGTGAAAAAGCCCCAACTGCTTGCAGCAGTTTGTTAATGAGCGTTGGAACTTGCGAACTTTGAGAACTGGATTGTTGAGAAATTCCTGCTCGCCGCGTTCGGCTTTGAGACGTTCCAGAAGCTTCCGCATTTCAGGTATCATTGGCACACGGCGAATCTCCCAATTCTTCGTTCCTGTTATCAGGTCGCCGCGAATGGTTATTTCATTTTTCAGAAAGCTGCAATCCCGCCCATAGATTTTTGCCGCTTCACTCAAACGCGCACCGACGTAAGAAAAGAATTCAACGGCGTCACCACAATGCGGACTGAACCCATTGCCGGTTGAGCGGACTGCCTTGACGAGGGCAAGGAATTGATCCGGCTCTGGCAACCTCAATTCTTTTCGGCGCACCCGCGCGCGTTTCACGTCCTTGTCTTTGGCAGGATTATCATAGCGCGCACCCGAATCCACGGCGATGTCCAGAATCCGCCGGAGAACCGAAAGCGTTCCGTTTATTACCGTAGGGGCATACATTTTACCAAACCGCGACCGCCATTCGAGGCAATCAAACTTCGTGATGCGTTTCACATCCATCTGCTCCAGACCAGTCCAGGTTTTGAGAAGATCAATGGCCGCTCGCTCGTTGTAATTTTTCGTGCTTTCTTTAATATCTGTGGCGTGTTTTTGACGTTCTCTGAAAATTGCGAGGGCATCGCCAAAAGTCATTTTCCCGACAATCTTGGTTTGCGACGGCGCGACGGCGCGATGTTCGGCATCCACCACGTCTGCCAACCGCAGTTTGGCGACCGAAAGGATGTTGGTGTCGAGCGACTTTCGGACAAGCTTGCCACGCACCTTCGCGCGGGCGAAATATATGCCGGAGGGTTCGTAGCGAACGAGATTGGCGACGGGAGCTTTTGTCCAGAGGCTTTCAGATTCAGAATTTTTGGTTTTCATGGAAACAGTATCAGATGGCGGTATCAGATGGTGTGTGATGAAATCATCACAACTTTATGAAGAACCAATGTTTGCAGTCGTTTTCTGCTTACCGTCATGCAGAAGGCTAAACTGTTTCCTAAACCGTTGATCCCAGTTCAATTCCGGGCGGGGGCACCATGCGTTGTTGAACCTTTTTTCATTCCGGGTCTGTTTGCCATTGCCGGGGCGTGGTTCGCCGACCGTCAAGGCTGGCCGCACGGCGACGGCGCTCATCCGTTTTTTTTGAATGTGTTTGAACTTTCAGGCAACCCGGCTTTTTTGCCGCCGCCAGGCAACGCCGGAAACACCTCGGGCAAAATCTCGCGGACTGCGTCCTCGGTGATTGGTTCTGGCGCACGAACCCGGATGCCCAGCCGGACAAAAAAATGCCGGCGGCCAGCCAAAGGCAAGGCCCGCATCACGCCACATGTGCATTTTTGGAAACGATGAAACGTCGGCCCCGTCAGGAGCGTCCTACCTTGAACCGATAAACACAGGATGATTTACAGGCCAGTCACTTTATTAACCATGTTGACCGCCACACTGGCTTTGAGCCAGGCGGCGGCGGCCATTGATGTGACGACGGCGCCGGACTTCAAAAAAAACATCCAGCCGGTTTTGGAGGAATTCTGTTACGACTGCCACGGCGGCGGCGAAAAGCGCGGCGGCGTGGCGCTCGATGCTTTTAATTCAAATACGAATTTCACCGAAGGCCGCGATGTCTGGTGGCGTGTGTTGAAAAATCTTCGCGCGGGTCTGATGCCGCCGGCCAAAAAATCCCAGCCGACCCAGGAACAAAAAGAATTGATCCA
>JAYVCM010000462.1:0-20043 GCA_043749955.1 Limisphaerales bacterium
TGTGGGTTGCCGACCAGCCGGCTGCCGAATCGAAACTCACAGGCAAGATGCCTGTGCCACTACCGCCGCCGTTGCACCGATTGTCATTTGGAATTGGAATAATGAGACTCCTCACGTCGTCTCCTACAAAAATTATTCGTAACGCAGCGCCTCAATCGGGTCGAGCCGCGACGCTTTCCACGCGGGATAAAAGCCGGAGATGATCCCGACAATCGCGCTGGAGATGAACGCGATGATGATGGAAGCGCTGGAAACCTGCGTGGGCCAGCTTTTGATGAGCGTCAGCAGTTCCGCGCTGAGCACACCGAGCAAAATGCCGAGCAGACCGCCCAAGGAGCTCAACGTGACGGCTTCGATGAGAAATTGCAGGAGGATGTCGCGCCCGCGCGCCCCGACGGCCATGCGGATGCCGATCTCGCGCGTCCGTTCCGTCACGCTCACCAGCATGATGTTCATGATGCCGATGCCGCCGACGATCAAGGAGATGATGGCCACCCCCGCGAGCAGCGCGGTCATCGTGTCGGTGGTGGCGGTCATGGTGTCGGAGATTTCCTGCTGGTTGCGGATGATGAAGTCGTCATCGCGGCCCGCCGGGATGCGATGCCGCTGGCGCAGGAGTTCGGTGACGGCGTTCTGCACCTCGGTCAATTGCTCGCCGCTGACCGCCGACACGATGATGCTGCGAAGCGTGGTGGTGCCCGCGAACCGTTTCATGCCCGTGGTGTAAGGCACGATGACCCGGTCATCCTGGTCATCGCCGCCCATGGACGCGCCTTTGCGGTTGAGCACGCCGAGCACCCGGACCGGCACGTTGCGGACACGGATGATCTGGCCGACGGCTCCGCCATCAGGAAATAATTTGTCCGCCGTCGTTTTCCCCAGCACGCCGACCTTGGTGCCGGCGTGCACGTCGGCCTCGGTGAACATGGCGCCTTCCGCCAGGTCCCATTGCCGGATGATCAAATAATCCACCCCTTCGCCCAGGATTTGGGTGTTCAAATTGTTCTCGCCCGCCGCGACCTGCCCGCCGCTGCGGACTTCCGGGCTGACCGCCGCCACGTTGGGAACTTCGGTTTGAATCGCCTCCGCATCCTCGACCGTGAGCGTGCCCGCGCTGCCCATGCCGCTGGAAACCCCGCCGCGCCGGAAGTCGCCGGCAAAGATCATCACCACGTTCTGGCCGAGCGCGGCGATGCGTGATTCCACCTGCGCCTTCGCGCCCTTGCCGAGCGCCACCATGGCGATGACCGCGCCGACGCCGAAGATGATGCCGAGCATCGTCAGCACCGTCCGCATTTTGTTCCGGCGCAGCGCGCGGAAGGCGATCTTGATGACGGCGAAATATCTCATCGGTGGAATTGGGGAAACATTCAACATTCAACATTCAACATCGAACGCTCAAGGCTTGCGCCGCACCGAATCACTTCGATGTTGGGAGTTGAATGTTGAATGTTGAATGTTTTCATTTTCTTCACGCCAGCTTCACTTCGGCCTGCGCCCGATTGAGCTTGGACAGTTCCGTTTCCGCGTTCAGCCGGTTTGTCACCGGCGTGTCGCCCACCACTTTGCCATCGCGCATCACGATCATGCGCTTGGTGTAATGCGCCACGTCCAGCTCGTGCGTGACCATGACGATGGTGATGCCCTGGTCGTTCAGTTTCTGGAACACGCCCATGATTTCGATGCTCGTGCGGCTGTCGAGATTGCCGGTCGGCTCGTCGGCCAGCAGCAGCGCCGGCTGGTTCGCCAGCGCGCGGGCGATGGCCACGCGCTGCTGCTGGCCGCCGGAAAGCTGATTGGGCGTGTGGCCCGCGCGGTTCGCCAGGCCGACGATGTCGAGCGCCTTCAACGCCCGCTCCCGTTGCGTGGCGCCTTCCAGACGTTGCCGCATATAGAGCATCGGCAGCTCGACATTTTCCACGGCGGACGTGCGCGCGAGCAGGTTGAAACCTTGAAAGATGAACCCGATCTTCTGGTTGCGGATGTCGGCCAGCTCGTCGCGGTTGAGCTGTAAAACGTCAATGCCGTCCAGAAAATATTTTCCGCCCGTGGGCCGGTCGAGACAGCCGATGGTGTTCATCATCGTGGATTTTCCCGAACCGCTCGCGCCCATGAGCGCGACAAATTCGCCCCGGAAAATTTCCAACGACACGCCATTCACCGCCTTCACCTCAACCTCGCCGGTCTGGTAAGTCTTTTGGATCTCCTCCAATTTGATGACGGGCTTCATGCAAACGTCTCCCCGCCTACCTGCCGCCGCCACGGAAACCGCCACCGCCACCACCGCCGCCAAACGGACTCGCGCCGGCAGGTGCGGCCGCTGCGGCAGTCGTGGAAAGTTTGACGCTGGTGATGACCACATCGCCCTCTTTCAAACCGTCGGTGATTTCAGTGAAAGCGCCATCGCTGATGCCGGTCTTGATACGGACGGCCTGCGGCACTTGGTCGCCGGAATTTTTATCCGCGACCAGAAGATAAACTGTGCGCGCCGCCGGTTGCGAACCGCGCGAACCGCCACCACCGCCGCCACCGCCGCCACGCCCGCCGCCCGGTCCGCCGCCTTGGCCGGCGGGCCGTTGCAACGCGCCGCTCTGGTATAACTCGCGCAACTTCGTGCGGATCTCCGCCGGAATTTCCTCGCCGCGCGCGCGCATCTCGGACACGCGCTTCTGCAATTCCTCCGGCGGCTCGTTGCCGGTGAGCGGCGGCGCGGCGTTCGCGGCCACTTCCGTTCCATTCGTGCCGCCGGCTTTTGCGGCGGGCACCACATTGGTCGCCGCCGGTTTGATTTCCTTGGACGCGGAATCCGGCAGCCGGAAACGCAGCGCGGCATTGGGGATTTTCAACGCGCCGGCACGCTCGGCGGTGATGATGGAGGCGTTGGCCGTCATGCCCGGACGCAGTTTCAAATCGGGATTGCCGACCTCGATGACGACGTCGTAGGTGACGACATTCTGCACCGTAGTCGGCGAGTTGCGGATTTGTTTCACCTTGCCGGTGAACTTGCGGTCGGGAAAAGCGTCCACGGTGAAAGTGACATTCTGCCCGTCCTCGATGCTGCCGATGTCCGCCTCGGAAACATTGGCGTCAATCTGCATTTTGGAAAGGTCGTTCGCGATGACGAAAATAGTCGGCGCACTCAAGCTCGCGGCCACCGTCTGGCCGATATCTACGTTGCGCGAAATCACTGTGCCGTCCACCGGCGAAAGGATTTTGCAATAGCCGAGGTTCACCGTGGCGCTGTTGAGCGCGGCCTGCTTGATTTTCACCGTCGCCTCCGCGCTGTGCAGCGTGGCGGCGGCGACGTCATAGTCCGAACCGGAGATCAGCTTGTTCGTGATGAGTTCGCTGCTGCGCTGGAACTGCACCTGTTGCAGTTCCAGGTTCGCCTTGGCGTTCGCGAGGTCGGCGGTGGTCTGCTCCACTGTGGCCTGGTAGGTCGCCGGATCAAGCTCCGCGATGACCTGGCCCTTGGTCACCGCCGAATTAAAATCCGCATACAGCTTGCTGATGCGGCCGGACACCTGGCTGCCCACCGTCACGTTCACCACCGGGTTCAACGTGCCCGTCGCCGTCACCGCCTGCGTCAGTTCGCCGCGCGTCACGGGCGCCGAATTAAAACTCAACGCCTCCGCCCGGCCATGGCGGAAATAAAAAAATCCGCCCACGACCGCCGCGATGACCACGCCGATCAAAATGCGTTTTCGCCAACCGCCGCCAGTATTTTCAGCCATAAGAAATTTGTTATTGAGACTCCGCCCGCAACGCACAAGTTACGATAAATTCAGGCAATACCGCAATTTCAGTTTGTTCCTTTCGCGTCCCGGCATCAAATCGCGTCGTGCTGGAAACCTCCTAATCACGGGCAGTTGGCGGGGAAAAAGCAAACTTGAAGCCGAGGAATTGAATGAGTTTAAGCGGGAATAAAAATAGGGCTGACCTCTTACTCCTCAACCTTGGTAGGGCTGCGTTGCCGCGCAGCCCAAACTAAAATGGGCGGCGCAGCAGCGACCGCCCTACCAGATTAATAAACCAAAACCAGCACCGCCGCTGCTTGCGCCGACTGCACCACCTCGTCAAACTTCCGTTCCGCGCTGACCGGCTCCTTGAGTTTGCTCCTTGAGTTTGCTTGCCACATCCGGCACCGACTCCAGGAAGCTCAACAGAAAACTGCTCTTCACCGCATAGTTCATCCCGCGCTGCGGGACCCCGCTCGCGGCCAGCGCCGCCGACGCATTCAGCTTGGCCGACACCACGCCCACCACATTCCCATGCACATCCACCAGCGCCCCGCCCGCCTGCGTGGACGAAACCGTTTCTCCAATGTCGGAAATCACACTGCCGCCGATGCGCCAGATTATGATCGGAACCTGAATCACTACGGCGCGGCGAAGGCCCGAATTGCCCGGCTGCACCGGCACGCTGATCTGGAAATACCGCGCATCATCCGCCGCGCCGGAGAGCGACGCGATTTCTCCCCGCGCAAACTTCGGCGCAAACCCTTGTCCCGCGCTGCGGGATCGGGAAAACCCACCGTCACCACCGTGCCGCCCAATTTCACCGACCGGCTGGAGCTGACGGGCAGCGGGGCAAATTTTCCTTCCGCTTTCAACAAAGCCAGATCATTCGCCGCTTCCACTTTCGCCCGGCAACCGGAGTGCGCCCGTCCCCAGGCGCAGCAACGTGACAAAACCAGACGGCCTCGGACCGGCGAACGCGCGTCGCCGTTTGAACATTGCTGTGGCCGGGGACGGCCACACTCCGCCATCAATCCTTGTAGGAGACGAGGTGACAAGTCTCATTTCAAATCCGGGGTTTTAGAGCGGTTTCAAAAATACTGTAGCCGACAAGCCAGCATGGGTTGACCGGATCGCGCGCCAGCGTCTTGGACTGCGGCAGCCCTCTGCCGCTTTTCCCCCGCAGGTCTGGCGACGTAAAAGCGGTAGAGGGCTGCCGCAGTCCAAAACCTCGCAGAACTTTTCAGCCGGTCTGGTAAAACGCGGCCACAGTTTTATTGAAACCGCTCTAATCAGAGTCTCCTCACGTCGTCTCCTACAATTCTAAAATGATTTTGGCAGCGGCGGCTTCGTAAAGGCTTCAATCCCGTGGTTGCGCAAACGGTGCCGGCAGCATTGCCGCAATTTCAGTTTGTTCCTTTCGCATCTCACCGTAAAATCGCGCCGCGCTCGAAACCCTCACCACTCAACTGGTCGCCGCCAGACACCTGTCGGTGGAGCAGGCACGCCGCGCCGTCGAAAGTTTGACGGACGAAATCATTGCGGCGTCCGCCAAGGCGGAATTTCTCATCGCGCTGGCCACCAAGGGCGAGACGCCGGAGGAGATCGCTGCGTTCGCCGCCGCGCTCCGTAAAAACCGGATCGCAGACGGCCTCAATTTAACGCCGCGATCGCCGCCTGCGCCGCCTGCCGCACGGAGGCGTCCGCATCGCGCACCGCCGCCGAGAGGATGGACGCCGCGCTGCGCTCGCGCAGTTTTCCGAGCGCAACCGCCGCCGCCAGCCGCATCGCAGGGTCGCGGTCGAACAGCATGTCCGCCAGCACCGGCGAGGCGATGTGCGGCGGAGTTTCCACCGTCAAATTGGCGGAGCCGGAAGGCGTTTCGTCCTGCAAACTGTGCACGTCAATTTTCATCTGCTCCAGCACCTTCATCGCGCTGTGCCGCACCCAGTAGTCGGGATGCCGCAGGCCCGCCTTGATTTTCGGCAGCGCCGCGCGGGTGGATTCGGCGTTTTCCCAGCGCCGGTCAATCTTCCGCAACGCCGCCGCCGCCTGGTTGCGCACGCTGCTTTCCACGTCGAGCATCGCCGCCACCAGCGGCGGCAGCGCGCGCGGGTCGCAGATTTTTCCCAGCGCGCCGATGACGCTCTCGCGCACGTCGCGGTCGGGGTCAGCCACCAGTTCGCACAGGCCCGCCACCGCCGAGGCCTCGCCCAAAAATCCCAGCGCGTCCGCCGCCGCCTTGCGGACTTCCCACGACGTGTCCGTCATGCATTTTAACAATGACGGGATGGCGCGCGGGCCGCCGCAACGGGTCGCCGTCTCCACCGCCGCGCCGCGCACGCTCGCGTGGTGGTCCGCCAATAATTTTTCCACGTCGGCATACGTCGCCGGATCGGCCATGCGTTCGAGCGTGCCCAGCGCCGCGATGCGCACGGCCGGGCTGGTTTTTTTCAACGCATCCAGCATCGCGGGAACGATGCGCGGGTCGCTGATTTCGCCCAGCGCCTTCACGGCGGCAAATTGTTTGCCCGGCGTTCCCGTGCGCAAGGTTTCCAGCAATGGCCCGACGCCTTCCGGCCCCATCGCCACGAGCTGGTGCAAACTGCCCATCGCGAGAATCTGCAGCACGCGCTGCGAATCCGTGCCCGGCCGCCAGCCCAGCCGGGTCAGGCTCCGCGCGCCGATGGCCCGCACAATCGGGTCGGGATCGCGCAGCAGGCCGACGAGGTTGTTGACCGCCTTGGGGTCGCCGAGGTGGCCGAGGGTTTCCGCCGACGCCGCGCGTGCCAGCGGCACCGTGTCGCGCAGCATGAGGATGAGCGGCTCCACCGCGCGCCGGTCCTGGAACGGCTTCAACGCCTTCGCCGCCGCGCAGCGCACGCCGGCGTCCTTGTCCTGCAACGCAAAAATCAGCGGGCCGACGGCCTCCGCGTCACCCGCCTGGACGAGCTTTTCAATGATCGCCAGCCGGCTGTCCGGCTTGCCGACGCGCAACTGCTGTTGGATCCACCATGACATTTTTTTTGGGGAAGCCGGTGAAGGGAACCGGTTCAATGTGAAATCTGTGGCAAGCGTCCGCCGTTGGCCAGCCGGAAATTCACGGATTCGCCGTTAAAATAATTTTTAATTTCTCCAGCGCCTTCGCGCGGTGGCTCAATTTATTTTTCACGTCCGCGCCGAGTTCGGCGAAGGACTGCGTGTAACCGTCCGGCACAAACAGCGGGTCGTAGCCGAAGCCGCCGTGCCCGCCGGGTGAAAACTGGATGCGGCCTTCGCAGGCGCCATCGAAAGTTTCGGCGGCAAACTCGTCGGCAAAACAAACGGGCGACGCGCTCTCAATTTTTCCCGCCGGCACCGGCACCAAGGCAATGACGCAGCGGAACCGCGCCGTGCGTTTTTCCAGCGGCACGGCCTGCAGCAGGCGCAGGAGCTTGGCGTTGTTGTCGGCGTCCCGGGAATTTTCATGCGCGTCCAGCGCGGCAAACCGCGCGGAATGAACGCCGGGCGCGCCATGGAGCGCGTCCACCTCCAGCCCGGAATCATCGGCCAGCACAAAGTCCGGCGTTGGATGCTGGATGTCCACCCTCCGCAGTGCTGCTACGGAGGACGGGTTGGATGTTGGATGTTTTCCCACAATCCAGCGCGCCAGTTCCACGGCTTTCTTGGTCGCATTGCCGGCGAACGTGTCCGCGTCCTCGCTGACCTGGGGTGCGCCGGGAAAATCATTGAGCGTGAGAAACTGGAACGCCGCGCCGAGGATGGCCTGGATTTCCCCGACCTTGTGGGCGTTGCGCGTGGCGATGAGCATGGTGGTCACGCGCGGAGGATAACCGCCCCGCCCGCGATAAAACAACTTCGGCGTGGCCAGTGGCGTCCGTTTGTGGTTTAATGCGCCCGCAATTATGGATTCCAAAAAACTGGCGGGGTTGTGCCGTGAATTCGCCGACCACAAAAAAGCCGAAAACATCGCCGTGCTCGACGTGCGCAAGCTGTCCTCGGTGACGGATTATTTCGTCATCGCCTCCGGCACGAGCCAGCCGCACCTGCGGGCCATCGTGGAGGAGATCACGAGCCGGCTGCGCGACGAACATGATCTGCGCGCGCTCCGCACGGACGGCATCGCCGCCGGCGCGTGGGTGGTGCTGGATTTTTTTGACGTGATCGTCCACGTCATGCACACGGAAACCCGGCTGCGTTACGATCTGGAAGGCCTCTGGGGCGACGCCCGCCCGTTGAAGCCGGCCAAGGCGAAGGCTCCCAAGGCCGGGAAGAAAAAAACTCCGGCGGAATGATTCCACCGGAGGGTTTGGAAGCTGGAAAGTTCAGGCCTCGGGGTTGGGGTGCTTTTCGGGAATCTCATCAGAAGACTTCACCATTTCGTCCACGAGCTTCTTGAATTCCGCCAGCCCGGTCGAGGGGATGATGATGGTGTCGCGGCGGCCGCCGACATCCTCGGTGATGCGGAGGAAGCGGCCCCGCGGATTCTCCTTGAGCGTGAAGACGAAGTTTTTCCGCTCAATCTGCACCTCGGCGCTCTTGAGCGTGTCTTCCTGCACATGGGGCTTGGGCTGGCCATAACCCTGGCTGGGATAACCCTGGTTTTGATAGGGGCGGCGGCCAAACGGCGACGGACGTTCATTTGAGATCATAATTTACCTTTCTTTCTTCGCCCAAAAATCCGGCGACTTGAGAAATTTGTCAAATGCCAAAATTGCGACAAAGCCATCAAATCTGCAATGGCATATTCATGCGAATTATTTGAAATTATTGCAGGCGGTTTGAAATTTGGACACTGCCCGTTTTGGGGGTCATAAAATGTTCGCCGCCAGCTCGGCCAGTTCGGAGCGTTCGCCTTTTTGCAGCTCGATGTGCGCGGCGATGGCCTGGTCGCGGAACCGGCTGATGATGTAATTGAACCCGTTCGAGGAGGAATCCACGTAGGGATTGTCAATCTGGTAGGGGTCGCCGGTGAAGATGATCTTGGTGCCGTGGCCGACGCGGGTGATGATGGTCTTGGCCTCCAGCGGCGTGAGGTTCTGCGCCTCGTCAATGATCATGAACTGGTTGGCGATGCTGCGTCCCCGGATGTAGCTCAACGCCTCGACGACGATGCTGCCGCTGCGCATGAGATCGCCGCTGCGACGATGGTCGTGGCCCATGTTCAGGTCGCTCAACATCTCGAGCGCGTCGTGGATGGGCTGCATCCACGGCGCAAGTTTTTCCTCGAGCGAACCCGGGAGGAAGCCCAGTTCCTTGCCCATCGAAATGGTCGGGCGCGCGACCACGAGCCGGCGGAATTCGCGGTCCAGCACCGTGCGCTTCAATCCCGCCGCCATCGCCAGCAATGTTTTTCCCGTGCCGGCCTTGCCCATGAGGGTGACGAGTTTCACGCGGTCGTCGAGCAGCGCGTCGAAGGCGTAATGCTGCTCGCGGTTGCGCGGCTTGATGCCCCAGACGCTTTCCCGCGAGTCAATGATGGGGATGAGTTTCGTCCCGGTCGCGTCCACCTTCGTCAGCGCGGTCTTCTTGGGGTTCGTCTCGTCTATGAGCGTGCAGAACTCGTTGGGAAAATATTTTTTGCCGCCGTTCAATTCCAGTTCGCCGTTGGCGCGGAAGGTGGCGAGTTTTTCCGGCGACATCGTCATCTCCACCATGCCGGTGTAGAGGTCGGTGATGAACACGCGGTCGGTCTCGTAATCCTCCGCCGCAAGGCCGATGGCGTCGGCCTTGATGCGCAGGTTGATGTCTTTGCTGACGAGGATGGTCGCGTTTTTCGGCTGCGCCTTCTGGGTGGCCGCCGCGAAGGCCAGGATCCGGTTGTCCACCGAGTCGTTGGAAAAAATCGTCTCGCCGGCGCCGTTTTTGTGGAAGCCGATCTTCAAGGTGCCGCCGTTCGGCAGCTTCACGCCCTGGCTCAAGCTGCCGTCGCCACGGTAGCCGTCGAGCATCCGCGAAACGGTGCGCGCATTGCGGCCCAGCTCGGTGGACTCGCGCTTGAACCGGTCAATCTCCTCGATCACCTCGATGGGGATGAAGACGTGGTTGTCCGTAAAGTTGAGGATGGAGTTCGGGTCGTGGAGGAGGACGTTGGTGTCGAGGATGTAGTTCTTCACGTTATAAAAAGACGGCAGGGGATTCGGGCCGCAGGTGCGGCGACAACTTCACTTGGCAGTTTTGAAACATCAAAAAAATTCCGGCAAACTTTTACTGATGTTTTGCGCGCGGCGCGGCGGTGTCAATGAAATTTCCCGCTGCGGGCAAAAATTTAGTGAAACAGTCGCATAACACTTGTCCACCAAATCAAGGCAGTGCCAGTTTTTTCAGGGTTGCAAATTGCGAGAACCGTTGGGATTGATTGCGTAATCAATTTGAAGGGCGCTGTGGACATTGTAAATCGAATCAACCTCGATCTGAACCCCGCCATAAACTTGACCGTTACGAGAACGGATAAAAAACTGTTTTTTTACCACACCAGTCCATGCTGGACTGCTTGGATTGAATTGCATTTCAATTTTTGGTTCGTATCCGGATTCGGGAGCGAGATACATGAATTCATCATTTGATTCGAGAAAGCCACCGCCGAGAACTTCAATTGAGAATGCCCATTGATACTTTTCTCTCGGTTTTGCGTCTGCGGGTCGCGCGATTGACACTCGCAAATCTCCTTCGGCTTCGCCTTCAATCTTTTTTCCATTGATTAAATTCAAGGTGTAAGTTTTCCCTGAATCTATTCCAAAAACATGTCTGCCGCTGACTAGCTGCTCTTTGCCGATCATTTTCCACATTTTGAAAATCACCGGATCTAAAAGACTGCCACTGGACGGCATAAAACTATGAGGAGCTTTTGGCGAAAGGCGATAACCGTCTTTTGAAATTGACTCAACAGCCAACATATCGCCCTTGTCGCTAGTCCATTGAAAACGCCCATCCGCATCAGTTTGGGTTTCCATCTCTATATTGGTCGAAGCTATTCCCTGTGAGATCAGATAGAACACGTGCTCCCCATTCATTTTTATTTGCACGCCAGAAACAGGGTGCCCATCTTGGTCAAGCACCCGTCCGTAAAAACTTATAGGAATGTTTTTCGCCTCAAATCCTTGCTGTAATTCTAATTCTCTTGGGTCAACGGCCCCGTTATTCGTGTCAGTGGGAAGTGGGACTACGGATTGCAAATTGATTGGTGCCGCAAAAGCTGTTGGAGCATTGTTGGAAATGCTGACGATGGCTGCGGGAACATTCGTTGGCTCAACGACTGTTTGTGCGGTCTCTAAATTGACTTTCTGCTTTGCCGCTCGCCGCCCATACACAACAGCCAACACAGTCAACGCCAAGATCAAAATGTATATCCAAAATCGGGTTTTCATTATTCCTCCTTTAGTCCCATTTTAACAAGCACCGTATTCCAGAACTGCCAACGCTGTGCGTTATTCGAACGAAATTCGCCGCTGTGGAATTTGTGTGGTAGGCCAAACCCATAAGGCGCACCATCCAGCCCGACTTGATTAGTGGCAAATATTCCGCCGACATCCCGCTGCCTGCCGAGCGCCTGACAGCGCGCCTCATCGCAGAAGCTGAAAATCTCATAGGTGTTGGTAGGAAAGTTCAAGTGAGGCGTAAATGACCCGGCTATTTTATAAAAATAGCCGCCAGAAGTGGAATAGTGATAACCCGGATAACTGGTCGGTGAATTATCCGGCTTGGCATCCTGATCCAGCGTCCACAAAAGCCGCAACGCCCAGTCGTTGGTGTTGTAAAAATTCACACACGTTCCCGCGCCCGCCGGATTATTGAAATAACAGGGCGCACCGTTCGTCCAATAATTTGCGTAACGATCCGGCGTGCCACTATCCCAAGTCAGGTATGTGCTGGTCAGTGAACGGCCCGGCGTGTTTGGGTCGTATGCGTGCGCGGCCACTGCCGCCTGCATTGCCACATAAGTGTTGACGACCTGATTTGTAGCCAGCCGCAATGCCTCACCGGCCACGACATTGCCCATACTATGCGCTATGAGATAAACGTGGCCGGGATATGTGGTATTGAGGTCGGTCAATTTGTTCAGCAGGCCCACTGCGGACGCCCAGGCGTTAGATTCGCTTTTGTCGAAATTTCGAGTGTCAACGGCCTGCATGGACATTTCGCCGAAAGGGAAATTATAGTAAGTCGACCAACGGAAACTGCCAAACCGTCCTTGATATCCCTGCCAGTAAAGCCGCTTGAATGAGGTCTCGGCAAAACGATCTTTGTCGTAAGTGCTCATATTCCAGCCGTGGACGAACAAGATGTAGGGCGTGTTTGCATCAATCGGCGATGTGTATTGAAATGCTGAAGCTGGTAGGTTGGTATGCAAATCATTAACCGCTTTTAGAGCTACGCCAAAAGGCTCTTTGTTTGTCGAGCCGGGTTCATCTCCCACTGTCCAGCGTTCATAGATCTGCTTGATGTCCTTAATTTGAAGGCTTGCGCCTGTATCCGCAATGACGTTTTGGTTCGCGTCCAAAATTTGCAAGTCAAGCTGCGCGCTGCCAGCCTGCACGCCACAAAAAATAAAATGCTCGTTCGTGCGGTTGTTCAAAGTGATTGGTGAACTTGAAGTGAGCAAGCCAACATAAAATGAGGCTGAATTGACAACTTGGTTTGAGGCGGTGGTTGCATCAAAGAGATAATTCGTGCCGCCATTGGATTCTATGGCGCGAAAGATTCGGATTTGTCCACCGCCGGACAAGGTCAATTGCACCGTGTAGTTGGTTGGCATGGCGGACATGGCAGCAGACAGGCCTGGCGTCCACAATCGGAAATAATCTTCCAAGTCTCGCATGGAAGGAATGGCAGGCGAGCCAGAATTAGTATATTGGCAATCCGGCACATGCTCGGCGACAGGAAGCTTGGCGATCTCCGTCGGCCCTAAATCATCCTGTTCTGAATCCGTGAAATCTACCGCGTGTTCGCGGTCGTAATCATTATTGACCCAAAGCTCCATTGGACTGGCCTGCGATGTGGCGTCCGCTCCATTGAAAGACAAATCCATATTGCCGTCGTGGTTTTTGTCCAATTGGAGCGAGACACAATACACGGTGCAAGTGCCGCGTGCGCCGGTGTCAATGTCCGGCATCGTCACCAGTGCCGTCGGCCCGGGTTCGGTGGCAAAGAAATCTCCATGCGGCGAGAGGACGCCCGTAGTGTTGGTCGTAACCACCCCGTTGACGATTTTGTAAGCCGCATCAAAGTATTGGCCGAGGTAGGCGAACTTGTTGCTGTAGCCGTTCTGGATCGCCAGCTTGGCATAGCCCGCAATCTGGATTTGAGAACCTGACGACATGAAAAACTGTTGAGTCGTGTTGGTTGCTGAAAAACCCGGAACGCCCGGCACAAAAGGTTGCGTCCAGGTGTCCGACGCCCAGTTGTAAAACCAGTTGGGATTGAAGAAGTCGTATTCCACCAGGCTGAATTGCGGCTGCGCGGTTTCGGAATAAAAATAATTCTGGCTTTTGGTGCTGCCTCCCGGAGTAAGGGTGGCCGCAGACGGGCCGTTGGTCATGGCCAGAGTGGACAAATAGGGCAGACCAAAAAGATTTTTCACATTCGTCAGCATTGACACAAAACCCGAAGTTGGGCCTGAACGCATGCCGATCCTTCGCCAAAAGCTCGAGTTTGCTCCCAGCGGGATTCCGGCCAGCCAGCGGGTTTGGTTTGTTCCCAGCACGGACGCAGCATTTGTCCAAGCTGATGAAGGCGGCTGAAAATAATTGGTGGGCGGCACTTGCAGCGAATGCACTGGATTGGCGAAATAGGTGCTCCCTTGTAATCCGGTTGCCAGCTTGCCGCTGGCAGTCAAGGTTGCTGAATCATACACAAAATTCCGATACAGATAATTGTTTTCAAAGGGCAGCACTGCTTCCACTGTTGGATAGTATTGCAGCACGCTGTTCTGGTCGTAATAGCCATCAATCCGATAATAACTGGCATAGGCGTAGGCGACGGGATTGGTTTGCAGAAAATATTGACCGAGATTGTTAGGATTGGAGCTAGGATAATATTTATAGTAGCTGAACGGCTGGTTGGTGTTCGCCGCCCGCAGCAGAAAAATCAAGTTGTCTTTGAGTTGCTGGCGTCCGTCGTGAAACCCTTCAAAGTTGTAGCCAATCAGCTTGGTTCCGTCAGCATTACCGGCGGCATCAACACTCTGGATAAAAATAGACGAGCGGTCTGCGGGAATCGCCTCTGGTGGGAGCAGTTGCCAGGATGCTGGCAACGGGCTTAAACCATTCGTGAAAGCTGAAACCAGCAGGTCGTGATTGGTGGTGATCGTGTAGGAAACAAACTGATTGATTTCCCAGACCGTATATTGAACCACCATCACCAGCCGGACAACAAACGCATTTTCTGGAACCCCTGCTACAGCCAGATAAGTCGTCCCATTCGCTCCGGGGAAGATCGAGCCAGACACCGTCGGTGCTTGCAGCGGCACAGCGGGACTCCAGGTTGAGTTCCCGCCCGCATAATTTGCCCGCACCTGATAAGAAACATCGTAGGCGTTTCCGCTCCAAAGCTCGGGCAGGTGAAAATCACCCGAAATGTCGTTCTCAAAAACTGTGCTGGTTGATGATATGCTAAAATCCGTCACCGTCGGCGGGTTGTTTTTAGCATCGGTTTTCTTGACTGTGTAACTCGCCACAGCGCCCGGCGACGGCAACCAGCCAACAGCCGCCGTGCTGTTGGTTTGATGCAGGCTCGCAATCACCCCCTGCGGCGCGGCGGGCGTGTAAAACTGGTTTGGATTCCAGCCGTTTTGAAACTTTTGAAAATTGCTCCAGCCGTCGCCCGCCGGATTGCCGTAGGGATCAACGCCCGTGGTTCCGAAGTATTGCAACTGCCACCAGTCCGGCAAACCGTTGCCAGCGCTGTCCGCCCATGACCGCAACCGGATAAATAAATTCGTCCGACTACTTTGCGCCACGCTCAGCGGCGTCCAGTTCGTCACTTCCGAACCGAGAATGAAGCCTTCCGAAAGCCAGTTGCTTTGAAGCAGGTTTGTTTTGGATTGGATCTCATATTGAATATCCGCCAGCGTGTTGCTCCCAATACCCGCCAGATAGCCGTTGGTGATGTGCTCCTGTGCGATCCACAGGTTTGTTCCGTAATCGGCTATCGAGGTCGCTCCATCCAAAGTATAAATATTTGTCCCGCCATCGTCCTCGCCAAATCCGGGTGCGCCGAACGACGCCATCGTCCGCATCGCAGTTTTTGACTTGGCGGGTGCCCCATAAACAAAATCCAAATCGCTCAACAAATAAGTTTTATCAATCGCACCCGTTGACCCAATTATCCAAGCTGGCGAAAAGCTGGTGTCTCCGGGGAGCGGCGGCCACTCGGGATGCTGTAAAGAATAATAAGTTCCGCCTACTCCTTTGCTCGGCAAATTATCCACCGCAATCGTCGGGGTCGCGTCCAGCACTTTCACCAAAGCGGCCAACTGCGCGTCGGACAGCGAACGAAACGTCGCTACATCCGTGACATTCAATGTGAGCGGTTCGGCCTGAACCGAAGCCGCCAGTTCGACGTTGATGGTGGAGAACGAATCTTCGGTGGCGGCGGATGCTTTGAAAACCAATGCCAGAATTAACAGCCCCGCAGGAATCCATTTTAGTTTTTCCATTTTGTCCCTTTCTTCACGAACCTCGTTCACGGAACTAAAAGGGCGCGGACTCAACACGCCCTGACCTGAGGCACCGCTAAACGCCTGTCCAGATGACGCGCCAAGCCGCGCCGTGTGGCGCGCGCTTGAGCAATCTGGACGGGCTTGGAAAATTAGCGGTTTTCAGGTCAGCCCCGTAGCCAAAGCTACGCAAATTGGTTTTAGATTTTAGTTTAGTTCGTTTGTTTTGAACGGACGAGATTGTTTTACTCCTGTAAGATTGCGCTGACAAAATTTATCGCCGTCAACTTAACTTTTCCGCCGGCGTCCGCAGCGGCGCGCAGGCGGAATCGCACAGGCCGATGAACGTCTCCTCCGCGAGGTTCAGCCGCTTGCCGCGCCAGTGGATGATGCCCCAGCGCCGCGACAGTTTTTTGCGCCCCAGCGGCAGCGCCACGAGCGAGCCTTCCTCGATTTCTTTTTTGGCGATCCACGGCGCGAGGATGCACACGCCGAGGCCGAGCTTCACGAGTTCCTTGGTGGCCTCCATGCTGCCGACCTCGATGACGGCGTTGAGCACCATCTGTTCGCGGCGGAAATAATTTTCGATCAGCCGGAACGTGATGCTGCGCTTGCTGTAGAGGATGTAGTTCTGGCGCGGAATTTCCTCGCGCTCCACGCGCCCCGCCAGCGCCCACGGATGCTGCGCGGCGACGAGGAACTGCAGTTCGTCGGTGAAGAGCGGATGAAATTCCAGTTGCGGCTCGCGCTCCACCTCCAGGGTCAGCGCCAGGTCAATGCGCTGGCGCAGCAGCGACGCGACCAGTTCCGGCGTGTCGCCCGGCTCGAGCGAAATCGCGTGGTCGGGAAAACTTTCCTTGAACTCGCGCAGCACCGGCGGGATCAAATGCTGGCAGGCGGTCGTGCTTGCGCCGAGCCGCAGCCGTCCGCGGCCCCATTTGCCGAGCTGCGTGAGCGATTCACGCGCGGCCTCCATCTCCTGCAAAATCTTTTCCGCGTGCTGCAACAGTTGTTCGCCCGCCTGCGTGAGGACGACTTTCTTGCCCAGCCTGTCCAAAAGGCGACAGCCGATTTCCGTCTCCAGCGCCTTCATCGAGTGGCTGATGCCGGACTGCGTGAGATGAAGTTCGCGCGCGGTCTGCGTAAAGCTGCCCGTGCGCGCGAGCACGCGGAACGCCCGGAGCTGTCGGCTGTCAAGCGGCGCGTTCATTTATGAATCCGTTTCATTTTTTCCATCTGAATTAGGCGTAGCAGTCATTGCGCCAATTATTTTTTTTGGCACACGCTCGGCTAGGAGTGCGAGCGGCAACGCCAATAGTTCCCAAAATTGAACCGCGCGTGAAAAAGATTCCGCCGTTGTCCGGCGGAGAAACTGAAGATAAAATTTGCAAAGCCCTGTTGAACCACCACTGAAAAATACTATCAATCCCAAATCAAAAAATGAAATCCATCCTCAAACATCTCTCCGCCAGCGCGCTCGTGCTCGCCGCCCTTGAATCCGTTTACGCCCAATACACGCCGCCGCCGCCGCCCGCGCCGTTTCAGGGCTTCCTCAACGAATATCTGCGCGGCAAGGACCCCTACGCGAACCAGTGGGATCTCGGCGGCGACGTGCGTCTGCGCGTCGAGGCCCGGGAAGGCATCGGCATCGCGGGCAAGGCCGGGTCGGTGGATTTTCGCAACCGCGGTGCGGATGTGGCCAACGAGTATTTCCTGACGCGCATCCGGCTCCATGTGGGCTACACCGAAAAATGGTGGAGCGTCTATGGCGAAGCCCAGAGCAGCCTGGCCACCAGCGACGAACGCGCCGCCTACGCCAACGCGCCCGCCATCGCCGGCACGAAGAAAAAAATCGGCTACGGGCCGGAGTCGGACACGCTGGATTTGCACCAGGCCTATTTCACGCTGGGCAACCACAAGGAATTTCCGCTGTCGGTGAAAGTGGGCCGCCAGGAATTGAGTTTCGGCGAGGAGCGGCTCATCGGCCCGTCCGCCTGGAACAACATCGGCCGTTCGTTTGACGCGGCCAAGCTGCGCTGGCAGAACGCCTGGTTCGGCGTGGACTTTTTCTCCGGCCTGCCGGTGGTGCCGCGCGACGGCCAGTTTGACATGCCGAACAATCAGGACGTGCTCTCCGGCGCCTACGCGACGAGCCTGAAAATTCCCAAGACAATCCTCGAAGGCTATTTCCTCGCACGCAACGCCTCGCGGTCGGCCATCGGTTTTACCCCCCATCCGCAGTTTCCCCAGCCGACCGCGCGCGACATCTACACCGTGGGCGGCCGGCTGAAATCCAAGCCCGGCGAACTCGGCGACTGGGATTACACGGTGGAAGGCGCGTATCAATTCGGTGACTTCGCCGCGACCGCCACTTCCAAACGGCTCACGCAGGACGCCTTCATGTTCATCGCGCAGGGCGGCTACACGTTCGCGGACTGGTGGGCCAAGCCGCGGCTGGGCATGGAATTTGATTATGCCTCGGGCGACGACAACTCCGCCGACGGCACGCACGGCACGTTCGACAATCTGTTCCCGACGAACCACAAGTTCTACGGCTCGATGGATCTCATCTCGCTGCAGAACATCCAGGATGCCGGCGTGAACCTCACCCTGAAACCCACGCCGCGCCTGAGCGTCGCCTTCATGGGCAACGCCTTCTGGCTCGCCGACACGCATGACGCGTTTTACACCGTCGGCGGCGGGCCGCGCCCGGCGCCGTATGCGGTCAATGCCGCGTCGGCCAAGTATGACAATTTTGTCGGCACGGAAGTCACCGCGGTGGCGGGCTACGCGGTCACGCGTTTCGCGCAGGTCGAGGCGGGCTACGGCCACTTCTTCACCGGCAGCTACATTCAACAATCGCTGGCCGGCGTCAAAGGCAACCGCGACGCCGACTGGGTGTATCTCCAGACCATGATCAAATTCTAGTTTGCATCGCGAACCGGTTTCATCTCCGCCGCGCCTCAACGCAAGTTGGGGCGCGTTTTTTTGCGTGGCTAGAAAACCGCATTTTGAAAAAAATCAAACAACCGTCCGGACGCATCGCGGCCCGGAACCACCACGCGGCCGGGATGAAAACAATTCATCCGCACCCGGGTTGGACGTGGTTAGGCCAATGGATGCAGCGGTTATGAATGGCTTTCATCAGTTCAATTAAAACAATGAGCGCATTTATTTCGGGCCGGACGCCGGGATGGCACAAGGCCAGCATCAGCCGCGGCAGGCATGAACAACAAATGGTCGCAACTCAAACAGGCGGGACATTTCCCGACGCTCGTCACGGCGTTTCTCTATTTTGATTTCAGCTTCATGGTCTGGACGCTGCTCGGCGTGCTGGGCGCGCAGATCGCCGCGCCGGAATCGCTGAACCTGTCCGCACAGCAGAAGTATTTCATGGTCTCGGTGCCGATCCTTTCGGGCGGCCTGCTGCGCGTGGTGTTCGGCCTGCTGGTGGACCGGATCGGCTCGAAAAATTCGGGCGTCCTCGCGCAGCTCATCGTCATCGCCGGCCTGACAGTGGCGTGGGTGTTCGGCCTGAAAAATTATGAGGCGGCGTTGCTGATGGGCGTGGTGCTCGGCGTGGCGGGCGCGAGCTTTGCCATCGCCCTGCCGCAGGCCGGACGCTGGTATCCGCCGCAGATGCAGGGTCTCGTGCTGGGGCTGGCGGCGGCGGGCAACATCGGCGTGGTGATTGACGCGCTGCTCGCCCCGCGCCTCGCGGCGGCCTACGGCTGGCAGGCCGTCTTTGGTTTTGCGCTCATCCCCGCCGTGATTGTCCTGCTGGTCTATGTTTTTGTTTCCAAGGAGCCGCCCGTCACGGTGGTGCCGAAAAAAATCGGCGACTACTTCCGCCTGTTCGGCGAAAAAGACGTTCACTGGTTCTGTTTTTTTTACACCGTGAGCTTCGGCGGCTTCGTCGGCCTGGCCTATTCGCTCGGCATGTATTTCAAGGACCGCTTCGGCCTGACGCCGCAACAGGCGGGTGATCTCGTTGCGCTCTGCACGGGCGTGGGTGCCCTGTGCCGGCCGGTGGGCGGCAGCATCGCCGACCGCGTGGGCGGCATCCGCTCGCTCTATATTTATTACACCATCGCGTGCGGCGCGCTCGTGCTGGGCGGGCTGGCCGGCAACCTGATTTTGAATGTGGCCGCCTTCGTGATTGCGTGCGGCGCGTTCGGCATGGGCAACGGCTCGGTGTTCCAACTGCTCCCGCAACGCTTCGGCAAGGACATCGGTTTGATGACGGGCCTAGTCGGCTGCGGCGGCGGCCTCGGCGGATTTCTACTGGCGAACATGATGGGCCAGTCCCGCCAGCACACGGGCGGTTATCTCACCGGCCTGTTGATTTTCGCCGGGCTGTGCCTGCTTGCGCTCGTCGGCTTGAGCCTGGTCAAACGCCGCTGGCGCACGACCTGGGGCGCGCTGGCTCAGGCGCGGATTTGAATGACGAAATCCGAATGACGAACGACGAATGACGAATGGGCAAATAGGACAACAAAATATTTCGGGGGACGTTGACGGAAGCAGAAGCTTTCGGACTTCGAGTTTTGGATTTCATTCGCCATCCGTCATTCGTCATTCGTCATTCAGATTTAATTCCCCGCCCCTTGCGGTAATTGCTTTTCTCGCGGACGGTTTGCGGCTAATTCA
>JAYVCM010000463.1:0-3880 GCA_043749955.1 Limisphaerales bacterium
GATTTGCCAACGTTCGGACGACCAACAATGGCGAGTTTCAACGGCCCCATTTTGCGCGGGGCGCGCTCCTTGGATTCCGACGCATCGCCCTCCTCCGTCTCCGCAGGTTCCACAATTTCCGCGCTTTCATCTTCCGGCGACGGAACGTGCGCCGGCAGAAACGCCGCCGCCGCGTCCATGATATTTTCAATGCCCTCGCCGTGAATGGCGCTGACCGGGAAAACTTTCTCGAAACCGAGCTGGGAAAATTCGTTGGCCCGGCTTTCCAGCAGATGCGTATCCACCTTGTTGACGGCCACGAGCACGGGCTTGCCGCTCTTGCGCAACCGCGCCGCCACTTCGCGGTCGAGCGGCACGACGCCTTCCTGCACATTGACGACGAGGAGGATGACGTTCGCCGATTCGATGGCGATCTCGACCTGTTCAATGGCGGCCTTGATGATCACGTCATCGGATTTTTCGCGGCGCAGCAAACCGATGCCGCCGGTGTCCACGAGCGTGTAAGGCCGGCCATGCCACTCGGCCTCGACGCTCACGCGGTCGCGCGTGACGCCCGGCTGGTCATGCACAATCGCGATGCGTTTTTTGACGATGCGGTTGAACAGAGCGGATTTGCCGACGTTTGGGCGTCCGACGATGGCGATGAGTCCTGACATGATGACAGTTTGCGAAAGATAACGCCTGCGAGAAAGCTTAAACCCGCGCGAGTTTATTTCGGGAGATTATTCAACACGGCCTTCGCGCGGCGAATCCAAACCCGATCCCGCCTGCGCTGGAAAGCCGGCGCGTGCGCGTCGTCGCTCACCACGTCCTTGAGTTCGGCGCGGGCGAGTTCGGGCTGGTTTTTGGCCGCGTAAATTTCCGCGAGCTGCACCTTGGCGCGCGGATAAAAATGGTTTTGCGTGATGTGCTGCCAGTAGAGCAGCGCGTTGTCGGTTTCGCCGAGCGCGCCAAGGGTTTCCGCCAGCGCCATCATTGTGTGCCCGTAATCGTGATCCGGCTTATCGTGCATGACGCCTTCGAGCAGCGGGCGCGCTTCCAGCGGACGTTTCAACCGCAACAGGCACTGGCCGAGATGCGCGCGGGTGTCAATGTCGCTGGCGTCGCGTTCAAGCGCGGCGCGGTAGCATTTCTCCGCCTCGGCAAATTTTCCTTTCTGAAAATAAACGTCGCCGAGCTGGAAATGATGATAGGCATTGTCAACGTGATGGATTTTCGCCTGGAGCTCCTTGATGCGGGCGCGGCTTTGGGCGCCGGGCAGTTCAAAGCCGCTGCTGGCCGAGGCCGAACCCTGATAGACGGAAAAATAATACCAGAGCGCGGCGATGCCCCAGCCGATGCAGATGAAAAGCGCCCAGACCCATTCGCGGCTGCGGAGGGCGTGGATGAGCATCCAGACCTGGAATGCAATCATCGCCAGATAGACCGGGTTGGTCAGCAAAAAACTCCAGCCCTCGAGGTTGTTGATCAGCGACGCGAACATTTTTTCTCGGCAAAAAATATGGCGGACAATTCCGGCTGGCAATGAAAGTTTTCAAGGGTGCCGCCGGACGTTGCGCTTGGTGAAGCCGCCGGGAGCGCTGGCATCCAGCCGGCGAAATTGGTTTAGTGCGCCTGACCACGCCGGCTGGAAGCCAGCGCTCCCGGATGCGGCCTGAACTGTCCGCTTGTTTTCGCGGCCGGTTTTATTTAACAATCTCCGCCGCCACCTCATGAACCAGACGCTCATCATTGTGCCCACGGTCAACGAACGGGAAAATCTCCCGCGCGTGGTGCAAAAACTTTTGTCGCTGCCGGTCGGCGTGGACATGCTGATCGTGGACGGCAATTCCTCGGACGGCACGGGGGCAATCGCGGATGAACTCGCCGCGAAACATCCGCAGATCCATGTCCTGCACGAGCTGAAAAAAAACGGGCTGGGCCGCGCCTACCTCGCCGGCTTCAAGTGGGCGCTGGAAAAAAATTACGAGTTCATCTTTGAGATGGACTGCGATTTCTCCCACGACCCGGAGGAGATCCCGAATTTTCTCAAGGCCGCCGAGAACAACGACCTCGTGCTTGGCTCGCGCTATTCCGGCGGCGTGCGCGTCGTGAACTGGCCGCTCAAGCGCCTCATCTTGAGCCGCAGCGCGGGCATTTATGTGTGGCTCATCACGGGAATGCCGTTCACCGACCCGACCGGCGGCTACAAATGTTTCCGCCGGCGCGCGCTGCAATATATCCAGCTCGAGGAGGTGCGCTCGAACGGCTACAGCTTTCAGATTGAGATGACCCACCGGCTCTGGCGCGACGGATTCAAGGTGGTCGAAACGCCGATCACGTTCACCGAGCGGGTCGAGGGCAAATCCAAGCTGTCGCGCGGCATCGTCGTGGAAGCGTTCTGGATGGTCTGGTGGCTGTGGCTGCAAAATGGCTGCCGCCGCTGGCCGCGCAAACGCCAATGAAAATTTGCCAAACGTCCCGCGTCGTCTAAATTTCCCGCCATGATTGCTTTAATCATCGGAACAAACCGTCCGGGCAGCAACACGCGCAAAGTCGCCGCGCAACTTGAAGAAATTTATGCCAGCCTGAAAGTGCCGCTGCACGTTCTGGATCTGGCGAAACTGCCGCCGGAAATTTTCGCGCCGGCTTCCTACGCCGAAAAACCGAAGTCATTCCAGCCGTTCGCCGAAGCCGTTTTGCAATCCACCGGCCTGCATGTCGTCACCCCGGAATACAACGGCAGCGTTCCCGGCGTGCTGAAATATTTTATTGATATGCTCAAGTTTCCAGAAAGTTTCGAGGCGCGTCCGGTCTGCTTCACGGGCCTGGCCGCCGGCATCTGGGGCGCGCTGCGTCCGGTCGAACAGCTTCAGGCCATCTTCGGCTACCGCAACGCACACATTTTTCCCGCGCGCGTTTTCCTGCCGCAAATCAACAGCCTGCTTGATGACGCCGGCAAAATCAAAGACGCCGAATTGCGCGGACGTTTGAAATCGCAGGCGGAAGGCTTTGTCGAATTCGTCGAAAAAATCAAAGGCGTGAAACTTCGCAACCCCGGCTGATCTCAAAACCCCCATGAAACTAAAACTGCTCCTCACCTCGCTGCTCATCTCCACCACCACCGTCTTTGCCGACATGCCCAAGGCCGGCGACACCGCGCCCGCTTTTGAAGGCCAGGATCAGGACGGCAAGACCGTGAAGCTCGCCGATTTTGCCGGGAAGAAAATCGTGCTGCTGTATTTTTACCCGAAGGATTTCACCGGCGGCTGCACCAAGGAAGCCTGCGGTTTCCGCGACCGCATGGGCGACTTGCAGACGAACAACGTGGCCGTCATCGGCGTCAGTTTTGATTCCGTCGAGAGCCACAAGAAATTTGCCGACGAATACAAATTGAACTTCCCCCTGCTGGCCGACCCCGAGGGCAAGATCATCGCCGCCTACGACGCGAAGATGACCATGATGAAAATGTCGAAACGCGTCAGCTTCCTCATCGGCACCGACGGAAAAATCATCCACGTCACCGAGGCGCTCGGCGCGCAGGCGCACTTTGATGAAATGAAGGAAGCCATCGCAGGGTTGAAGAAATAAAAGTTGTATCTTGAATAATCCAGCGCTGGATTCGCAAGCCGGTCATTCGGAAAATCTACGCCGCACCGCCGCTGTCCCCTCTCCCCGGGGGAGAGGGTGAGGGTGAGGGCGGATCACAAAACTAAATTGGGATTTTTGAGACTCCTCACGTCGTCGGGTGCATCTTGACATCGTTCTGAAATTTTAGGAACGGCGAGGCAGACCCCCTTGGCCCGGACAGGCTGGAAGCGCTGTCCTACTTTGGCGGCGAAGCCGCCGCAACGTAGGGCAGCGCTTCCAGCCTGCCCCCTTGCCAAAAACAGTGTCAAGA
>JAYVCM010000464.1:0-3212 GCA_043749955.1 Limisphaerales bacterium
CGCCGGGTAGGTCGCCTTTTGCACGGCCACGTCCTTGCCCGCCGTCTTGCCGAGCTGCTCGCTGGTCTGCGTCACGTCGAGGATGTCGTCAATCACCTGAAACGCGAGGCCGACGTGATAGCCGAAATCCGTGAGCGCGCGGAGCTGTGCGGGCGTGCAGTTCGCGCTCATGCCGCCGAGCCTCACGGAACAGCACAGCAGCGCGGAGGTCTTGCGCTCGTGGATGTAGCGGAGTTCGGCCACGGAAAGTTTTTTGCCTTCGCCTTCCAAATCCGCCACCTGCCCGGCGACAAGTTGCAACGAGCCGGAGGCTTTGGCGATCTCCAGAATAATTTTGTCGTGCGGATAGCGCGGAAAATTTTTGCATTGCGCGGCGATCTCGAACGCCTGCGTCAGCAGCGCGTCGCCCGCGAGCACGGCGATGCCTTCGCCGAAAACTTTGTGGTTGGTCGGCTTGCCGCGGCGGAAATCGTCGTTGTCCATCGCGGGCAGATCGTCGTGGATGAGCGAGTAGGTGTGGATGCACTCGACGGCGCACGCGAGCGGCATCGCGTCTTTCTCGGAACCGCCGCAGGCCGCCGCCGCCGCAAGCAGGACGGCGGGGCGCATCCGCTTGCCGCCGGCAAAGAGCGAATAGCGCATGGCCTTGTGGATGGTGGCGGGCCTGGTCTTCTCCGACGGCAGGAATTTGTCGAGCGCGGCGTTGACGGATTCGGTGCGCGTGGCGAGAAATTGGTTCAGGTCGAACGATGATTTTTTGGCGGCCATAAAATGGAATTCGTAAAATGCCCGAAAGAGGAACAAGTTTGAAGGGAATTATTTTATTGCGCCGAAGGGTTTGTAGGGTATGCTCTGCGACTCGATTTTAGAACAATGAACGCTGAACTTTGCAAACGCGCCAACGAAAAGGTTGGCAACCCGAATGTCCTCGTGAACATCGTGTCGCGCCGTGTGCGCCAGCTCAACGCCGGCGGCGGCGGCATGGGCCGTCCGCTCGTGGACGTGCCCGCCAGCATGGGCCTGGCCGACATCGCGCTGACGGAAATCCTGGAAGACAAGATCGGCTGGGAAATGCCGGTGGAAACCGCGGCCGTCCGCCCGATCCCGAAGAAGCGCAAGAAGCATTAAGCGCCGCGTCAGAAATTTTTCAAAGGCCGGAAGAATTTTTCTTCCGGCTTTTTTATTTTCCAAACCGGCAGACATTGGAACCACGAAATACACGCGAAAACGCCGAACCGAAGTAGAACGTCGCCGCGAACGTAGGGCAGGCTTACCAGCCTGCCGGTTCACGGGGCTTATAGCCCCGTGTCATTTCCGATGTTGAAACCGGCGGCTGGTAAGCCGCCTGCACCGGCAGGCTGGTAAGCCTGCCCTACAACCGTTGGCCGCCGGCATTTCCTTTCGTGTTTTTAGTGTGTTTCGTGGTTTCATCCTTTAAATTATTTTCATGGCCGACATCGTCACCAACCACAAAGCCCGGCGGGATTACACCATCCTCGAGACGTTCGAGGCGGGCATCGTGCTGCACGGCACGGAGGTCAAGTCGCTGCGCGCCGGCAAGGGGCAGATCGCCGACGCCTTCGCGCGCGTGGACAAGGACGAGGTCTGGCTCTACAACGCGCACATTGACGAATACTCGCACGGCAACGTCCACAACCACGCGCTCAAGGCACCGCGAAAATTGCTATTGCACAAATCGGAGATACGAAAACTCCAAGAACTGTCGGCGGTGAAGGGCAACGCGCTATTCCCGCTGTCGTTCTACTGGAAGAACGGCAAGGTGAAAGTGGCGCTTGGCGTCGGCGTCGGCAAACAATCGTTCGACAAGCGGGATGACGTCAAGAAGCGCGAGTCCGACCGCGAGATGAAACGCGCGACGATGCAGTGGACGAAGGGGAAGTGAGGGGGAAGATGGAGGATGGAGGATGGAAAAGAAAAACGGCGTCCCTTGCGGAACGCCATCCTCCATCTTCAATTCTCTATTCTCGTTCTTACGCAGCCTTCTTAGCTTCGTCGCCTTTTTTCCAAGTGCGTTTGGGCGCCTTGACGACCATGCCTTTTTTGATGGCGGTGGCGGCCACGCGGATGTAGCGGACTTCGCCGCTGGGCAGGAGCGCCTTCACGCGCTGCAGGTTCACATGGAACTTGCGCTTGGTGATGGCGGTGACGTGCGTGCCGATGCCGCCGGTTTTCTTCGCTTTGCCCGAGCGCCAGATGATGCTGCCCTTGCGGGGGCCTTTACCAGTGAGTTCACAAATGCGTGCCATAAATTTTCTTTTGTTAAAAGGCCGCAAAGACTAGCAGCCAACGCATTGAAGGCAAGAGTTTATTTCGGCGAAATGCGGGATCGTTGGCCGCCGGAACGGAACGCCGGGCACCGTCCCGGCCAGAGCAAACAGATTGCGCAGCGGGCCGGGACGGTGCCCGGCGTTCCAGCTTCAGGCGGACAGTCGGCTCATGCCATCAATCAGGTCGCGGGATTCATGGAACTGCTCCTGCCAGCGTTTGAGATGGCTGGCGTCAAACTGGAGGATGGCCATGGCGGCGGTGAATTCCGCGCTGTCCGTGATCTGCGGATGTCCGGGGCTGTGCGCCACCATGTTTCCCACCGCCACGCACGCCGCATATTTTTGGAACTCGCCCGCGCCCGCCGGATGGTGATGATGCCGGACACAGGCGACGAGCGCTTGCGGCAGATTCCATTTTTCCAGCAGCACCGCGCCGACCTCGGCATGGTTGCAGTCGAACGCGGCCAGCTCCGCCGCGAGCGCACCGGAACTGGAGGGCAGATTAAAACTGTGGCCGTTCATCGGTGAGTTGACCTGCGCGAGAATCAGCTTGCCGATGTCGTGCATCAGCCCGGCGGTGAGCAGCAGGTTGCCATCCAGCCAGGCGGACTCGGCCACAAACTTGGTGTTGAAGGCCGTGGCGACGGTGTGCTTCCACAGCCGCGCGGGATCCACGCTGCCGGGCGACGTGACGGGAAACGAATTGCTCCCGCTGATCATCGCCGTCAGCAGATATACCGACTGGTAGCCGACGCGGTTGACGGCCTCGGAGACGGTGGAGACCGGTTCGTCCTGGCCGAAAAACGCGCTGTTGCAGATCTGCAGCAGCTTGGCCGTCAGCGTCTGGTCCATCGCAATGAGCTTCACCACCTCGTCGAAGTTCGCGTTCACGTCGCCGAGGTAAGGCAGCAGCTTCGGCAGCAA
>JAYVCM010000465.1:0-3129 GCA_043749955.1 Limisphaerales bacterium
CATCCAAATATTGCTACCTGAATGTCAGCGTTCGACTTGCATGTCTTATCCACGCCGCCAGCGTTCGTTCTGAGCCAGAATCAAACTCTCCGTATAAAAACGTTAGTTGATTCGTATCTGATCGTAAAATCAGATGCTTTTTACTATACTATTATTTGGTTAAAACCCTCGAAATCAGCCAACTAACTGGCTGGTTTCAAAGGGGCTCTTACTAATCGCACAATTCAATTTTCAAAGAGCAGCAGGTGTCTAAACACCTAAAAACTCAAACTAATTTTATCAGCCCGTTTCAGGGGATAAAAAAACCCGAGTGCCGAATCACTTTTACCCGGCATTCAGATTTCAATTTCGGTTAAACACCAGTGTGTTTTACCAACCGGCTTTCGCCGTCCATCGCCATACAGCGCGAAGGGACGTAGAATCTATCAAAGTATTATAGCCTTGCAAGAGTTTTTTAAAATTATTTTAGGGACACTCAAAAGCATATAATCGCCTTTGTTTTCAATGCTATTCCAACCCACGCTCAGATATTTCGTCCTCGTCCAGACCAAAATAATGTCCCAACTCGTGCAAAAAAGTCGTGTGAACCTCGTCGCAGAAGATTTCTTCGCTGTTTTCTGAAAATTCCCAGAGGTTTTCCAGGAACAAAATGATCTGCGGCGGCATCGGAATCATCTCTTCCTCTACAAATTCCGCGCCAGTGAACAGCCCCAGCGTGTCCGCCGCGATTCCCTCCGCCTGCAATTCCCCATTCGGGCGTGGTTCAAACGTCACCGGCAGTTTCGCCGCCCGCTCGCCCAGCGGTTTCGGCAACTCCGCCAACGTGGCTTCAATTTCCTTGGAAGCCAGCTCGCACAGTTTTTTCCAGTTCGGTTTCATGCCGGAAATTTGAAGTGGATTTCGCCCGCTGGCAACTACTCTGCGATTTTTTCCTCGCAGTTGAACCGCGCGCGTTTACTTTGGTCGAACTCAAACTTATGCCCGACACCAAAACATTTCTTTCAGCCGTCGCGCTGCTTTCACTCCTCCAACTTCCACCAGCCCGCGGACAACAGGTTCCCGTGTTGGAGACCAACTTGTCCAACGGCACAAAAGTCCTGCTCGTCGAGCGGCATGACGAGCCGAGCGTCGCCGGCGGCTGGGTCGCGCACGTCGGCAGCGCCAACGAGCGGCCCGGCATCACGGGCATCGCGCACCTGTTTGAACACATGATGTTCAAAGGCACGACGACCATCGGCACCACGGACGCAAAGAAAGATTTTGAAATTCTCGCCGAGCAGGAAAAAGTCCGCGACGCGATGCGCGACGAGGAGGCAAAAATGCGCGCCCAGATCCGCAGCGGAAAAATTGACGACCTGCTCAAGCCGGAAAGCTGGACGCCGCGCTACCGCGAATTGCAGCAGCAGTTCCAGTCGCTCGTGGATGCGGAGCGAAAAGTCCTCGTCAAAAATGAATTCGACAACCTCTACACCGCCAACGGCGCGTCCGGCATGAACGCCTTCACCATGCAGGACATGACCGCGTATTTCTGCACCGTGCCGGCGAACAAACTGGAACTCTGGCTGTGGATGGAGTCCGGCCGCCTGTTGCATCCCGTCTTCCGCGAATTTTATTCCGAGCGCGACGTCGTCTTTGAAGAACGCCGCATGCGCCTTGAATCCACGCCGATGGGCGTGCCGATGGAAACCTTCAACGCCATGTTCTGGGAGGCGCTCCCGTATTCCTGGGACACACTCGGCTGGCCGTCCGATGTCTCCACGATTTCCAAGCTCCAGGCCGACAATTTTTACGCGACGTTTTATTCGCCGCAAAACCTGACGTTGATCCTCGTCGGTGACTTCAATGCCAAGGAAATTTTCCCGCAGCTTGAAAAATATTTTGGCCGCATCCCGCGCGGAACCAACAATCCACCCGACCTCGTCACGCTCGAACCCAAGCAGACCGTGGAGAAACGCATGAACGCCGAGGTCACCGCCAACCCGCAGGTGGAAATTTTTCATCACACCGTTCCCTTTGGCCACAAGGATTCCTACGCGCTGGAAATCCTCGCGCAGCTCATGGCCACGCACACCGGGCGGCTTTACAAAGGTCTCGTGCTCGGCAGCGGCGTCGCCAACGATGTCGGCGCGGCGCAGGACTCGATGAAGTGGGCGGGCTTCTTTGACTTGAGCGGCGAGGCCGCGCCCGGCCACACGCCGGCGGAGGTGGAGAACGCCATCTACGCCGAGATCGAAAAATTGCAGCGCGACGAAGTCCCGGCGGATGAATTGCAGAAGGTGAAAAATAATTTTGCCGCCGCCGAGTATCGCAAACTGAATTCCAACATGAGCATCCTGCACCAGCTCATCTGGAACGAAGGCGAAGGCGGCTGGCGCGAGATCAACGACGCCAACGCCCGGCTCCAGGCCGTCACCGCCGCCGATGTGAAGCGCGTCGCCGGCGCGTATTTCACCAAGGAAAACCGGGCCGTCGCCACGTTCACGCGCAAGGTTGAAGCCGCCAAACCCACCACCAAATAATTTTCCACGCCATGAAATTTTTACCCGCCCTGCTCCTCTCTGCCGCCATTATTTTTTCAATCGCGACGCGCGCCGACGACATCCCTGACCGCCCGGAAAAATTAAATTTTCCGCCGCTGAAATATGAGCCGCCCGCGCCGGACAGTTTTCGCGTGCAGCTCAAGTCCGGCCCCGTCGCCTACATCGTGCCGGACCACGAACGCCCGCTCGTCAACTTCAGCCTTTACATCCGCACCGGCACTTATCTTGAACCCGCCGGCAAAGAAGGGCTCGCCGAACTCTGCGGCTGGCTGCTCACCCACGGCGGCGCGGACACGAATTCTGCCGAGCAGCTGGAGGAGCGCCTCGCCTTTCTCGCCGCCAACTTCGGCACCAGCATCGGCGACACCGAAGGCACCGCCGGCCTGAACCTGCTCGCGAAAGATTTGGACGAAGGCCTCGGCATCCTGCGTGACGCGCTGTTCGCCCCGCGTTTTCAGGACGACAAAATCACCCTCCGAAAATCGCAGATGCTCCAGGAAATGAAACAGCGCAACGACGATTCGCCTAACATCGAAGGCCGCGAGGCCGGCTTCCTCTCGCGCGGCGAAAACTTTTTCGAGAACCGCTA
>JAYVCM010000466.1:0-3257 GCA_043749955.1 Limisphaerales bacterium
CCAACGGCAAAACCGGCGGCTGGCAAGCCGCCGGAATCCCGCTCCGAGCGGGACTGTAAGCCTGCCCTACGTCGGCGGCGGGTCACGGCCAATAAAAAAGCCACGGAGAAAAAATCTCCGTGGCTTTATGAAAATGAGTCGGGGATTACTCGGCCTTGGCTTTCTTTTCAGCCTTGGGCGCCTTCGCGGTTTTTTCCACTTTCGCCGCCTTGGTCTTGGCCTTGAGCTCCTCGGTGGTCGGGGCGACGATATCGCCACGGTGGCCGCGTTTTTCGGTGTGCGGTTTTTCTTCCACGGCGGCCGCCGCGGTCACGGCGAGCGGCGTCACGCTTTCGACGCGCACCTTGAGGGTGCTCTTCACGTCGGCGTGCAAATGCAGTTCAATTTCAGTTTCGCCCAGCGTCTTGATGGGGTGCTCGAGACGGATTTTCTTTTTGTCGAGCGCGATGTCGAACTGATGCTTGAGTTCGTCGGCAATCATGCCGGCGGTGACCGCGCCGAAGAGTTTTCCGTCCTCGCCGGTCTTGACCTTGATGACGCAGATCAGCTTGGTGAAACCCTTGGCGAGTTCCGACATGGTGTTGAACTCGTGCGCCTCGCGTTCGGCGCGCTTTTGCTTGAGCGATTCCATCTGGCGCTTGTTGGCCGACGTGACGGGCACGGCGAGGCGCTGCGGGAAAAGGTAGTTGCGCGCATAACCGGCGGCGACTTTGACCTGGTCGGATTCTCCGCCGAGGCCGACAATGTTGTGGGTGAGGATGACTTCAGTTTTGGCCATAGAAAGTAGTTGAGAGTTGGGAGTTGAGTGTTGAGAGGCCGAGGCCCTCGAAAATTTTATCAGAATGGGACGTCGTCGCTTTCCGGCGGGCCGTCGCCTTCGACAGGTTCAGCGGCAGGAGCGCTGGCGGCGGGACGCTGGACGCGGGGAGCCGAAGCCGCGGCGGGGGCGCCGCCTTCAGGCCCACGGTTTCCGCTGTCGAGAAATTCAAAGCTCTCGCACACCACGCGCAGCTTGCTGCGCTTGGCACCCGTGGCCTTGTCATCCCATTGATCCAGCTTGAGGCGGCCTTCAATCATGATGGGCCGCCCCTTTTTCAAGTATTGGCCGATGACCTCCGCCGTGCGCCCATAAGCGGCCACATCCACGAACGTCACCTCTTCCTTGGCTTCACCCGTCTCGGATTTCCATTTCCGATTGATGGCCAGGCTAATTTCGGCAATGGCCGTCCCCTTGGGCGTGTAGCGCAATTCGGGATCGCGCGTCAGGTTGCCCATCAGGATGACTTTGTTGAAATTGGCCATGACAGAAATGTTTTACTTCGCGGGCGTCAGCTCGGGGGAGAGCGAGAACAGCACGCGGAAGACTTCTTCGTTGAGTGCGAGCTTGGCGCGCAACTGGGCGATGATCGCCGGCGTGCCGGAGAAAATCACGTTCGCGTAAAAGCCGGCGCTGTGACGTTTGTCGGCCACGCGCGCGAAGGGCTTGCGGTCCATCTTCTGGACCGTCTCCACCTTGCCGCCTGCCGCCACGATTTCGTTGGAAATCTTGTCGAGCGCGTCTTTGACGCCTTCTTCTTTGCCGACTGTGTTCAGGATGAACAGACCTTCGTATCGTTTCACTTTTTTTCTCCGGTTTTGGAGTCAATGACTCCGTTAAATTGGCTCATCGCCTTTTGCAATCCCACATCCAGCCAGCAAACAATCTGGCCAGCCGCCCGATCCAAAACTTTTTCCAGCAACTCGTTCTCGCCCGCTTCAAATTTTCCGAGCACGTGATTCGTGATCTCCCGCGCACTGTCCTGGCGCCCGATCCCGATCCGCAATCTCGCAAACTCGCGCGAACCCAGATGCTGCTCGATTGACTCCAGCCCGTGATGCCCGGCGCTGCCGCCGCCCGGCCGCAGCCGGATTTCGCCCAACGGCAAATCCGCATCGTCCACCACCACCATCACCTGCCCCAGCGGCAGTTGATAAAAATCTTTCAATGCCCCGACCGTTTCGCCGCTCAAGTTCATGAACGTCTGCGGCTGGCAGAGCAGCACCCGTTTGCCGCTGCGTTCGGTCTTCGCCATGCGGGCGTTGAACTTTCGTTCGTTCGTCCAGCCGGCCTTCCACTGCGCCGCCAGTTTCTCGACCAGCAAAAAACCGGCGTTGTGCCGCGTCTTCGCGTAATCCGCCCCCGGATTTCCCAGCCCCACGATGAGAAAAACATTTTCCATGCGCGGGTGAAGCGGCTCTCGCCGCGTAAATTATTTCTTCTTCTCGGCCTTGGCTTCGGGCTTGGCCTCGGCTTTTTTGTCGCCTGCCGGAGCCGCCGCTTTCGCGTCGCCCTTGGCCGGGGCCGCGCCCTTGGCGGGAGCCGCGCCTTCTTCGTCCTTCTTTTCCTTGGTCATCTCGACGTCGCCCGCGGCGGCAACCACGGCGGTCGCGGCCACTTCTTCTTCGGCGCGCGGGGCGGCCACGGCGATGACGGTGCTCTGCTTGTCGCCCAAAATTTCCACGCCTTCAGGCGCCTTGATTTCGCCGAGGTGGATGGACTTGCCAATCTCCAGATGGGAAACGTCCACGAGAATCTGTTCCGGCAAATCTTTCGGCAGGGCGCGCACTTTGAGCTTGAACACAATGTGTTCGAGGACGCCGCCGCCATTTTTCACACCGGCGGATTCGCCGGTCGTTTCCAACGGAACCGAGACGGTGACTTTTTCCGTCTCGGAGACTTCATGAAAATCCACGTGCAAAACTTTTCCGTCAATCGGATGGTGCTGGATTTCCGAGACGAGCGCGAGGCGCTTGGAGCGCGCGTCGTTTTCCACGGTCAAGTCCAGGAGGACGTTCTCGGAAACGGAGTGGTTCAGCAGGTCGCAGAATTCCTTGGAGATGACCTCGAGGTTTTGCGGCTGGGTCTGGCGGCCATAGATGGTCGCCGGCACACGGCCCGCGGCGCGGAGTTTGGTGACTTCGGCGCGCTGGATCTGTGAACGCGGATAGGCTTTTAAGGCTACGGATTTCATTTTTTTCTTAAATTTAAAATTGTTTTTTGCCGGCGACGCTCAACTGGTGCGCCCGCCTTTGAATTCAAACAGCGAGTTCACCGACGAATTACTGTGTATCCGTTTGATGGCCTCGCCCAAAAGCCCCGCTACCGACAATGTAGTTATCTTCACACCGTCAATCGCAGGGCGTTGGACTGTATCAGTTGTAATCAGTTCGTCAATCGCCGATTTGCGTAATCTTTCGATGCCCGTGTCGTTCAGCAC
>JAYVCM010000467.1:0-5137 GCA_043749955.1 Limisphaerales bacterium
TTTGGTGTCGCAGACACCATTGCGGAAATCCATGTTGGTGTTCACCGTCAATGTCTTTGAAGCGTTGCCGCCATTGTGAATCTGTCCACCGTTGTCGAGCACGAGCGTGCTGATGATTTCGTTATGCGCCAGCAGTTCATAGGTGCCGCTCGCGACAACGACCGTCGCGTTGGTATGGATTTGGTTGTCCTTTCCGAGTCGCACGATGCCGGTGTTGGTAATTGTCACCGTGGTCGCCGGAAGCGCAAAGTTGGCGCTGGAAGCAGAGTGGCCAAGGTCCAAGATGCCCGCACTGACCAGCACCGGCCCAGTGAAGGTATCCGTGCCGCCGCCATTCGTGATCACCACCGTGCCCGCAGTCGTCTTGGTTAAACCAGCAGTTCCCGCAAGGTTCGGGAAAAAAACGCCGCTGCGAAGATCGAAAGTGGCGCCGTTATTGGTGATCCATTTGGTGCTGCTTGCAGTAAGAACCTGGCCGTTATTATCGAGTATAAATCCACCGAGGGTTTCGTTGTTCCCGCCTGAGTCATAGATGCCGCCATCCACAGTCACTATTGCAGAATCGGCGATTTGTTCGTTGGCGCCAAGCAGCGCCGTGGCGCCATTGGTGATGGTCAAATTTCCCGGTATCAATAACCGTCCGTTACTGCTTCCAATAATGACCGTTCCCCCACCGACAACTGTGGGGCCACTGTTAACATACGAGGCACTGGGCTTGAGAACCAGAGTGCCCGCTCCCAATTTGGTGAAGCTAGTCCCCGACAGGATTACCAAGTTAGTCGCAAATACGCCGTTGGCAACGGTCATGGCGGGAGTTCCTGACAAGCTGATTCTGCTGGAAGAATTGCCTGCGGCAATGTTGTAACCGCCGCTGCCCGGGGCATTGAATGTGATGTTACTCACCGTGATCGTGGTGCTGCTCGCCACTGTCACAGTGCCGGCTGCGCCGCTGCCCGCACCGAAAGTGGCGTTGTCTAGCGTGCCGTTGGTCCAAGTGACGTTGGCCGCGCCGTCCCACCAATTGGTGTTTGAGGCCAACGACGTCCAGCTCCCGGCGCCATCTTGTGCTCCGGCTGTGGTTATGGCATCGGCGTCCCAGGTCAGATTCGCGGCGCGAATGCCCATGGTGCCGGCAATGATTGCCAGGCCGATGAGGATTGATATTTTCATGGATGTTTTTTTCATGGGGATGGTTCGGTTATAGGATGTGCCGTGGGTAAAATGATTTTGCAGGATACTAGCATGTGTAGCTATCAGGTGACATCGTAGATTCTGCATAACAGTTTGAAATTTGGGCCGGGACTGACGGTTGTGAGTTTTGAAATCCTCCTGCGCAAATAACCGTGCGTGCCGGTGCGAAACGCGCGGAAGGACAGAGTTTGAATTTCATAAAGAGCGCGGATTTTGGCGTCGGAGCGCCGGTCTCCGACCCGGCGCGGTGGCAAATCAAACTGGGTCGAGCCGGGTCAGAGACCGGCGTTCCGGTTTTGCAGAGGTCTCATACCATTTCCCAATGACAAACGGCAGATTGGCGGCTGGTAGGGCGGCGCTGCCGCGCTCGTCATAGACCCAGTTCTCCGCGTCGCTGTAAAAAAGAAAATTCCGGAATCCGCGGGCGAGAAAATGATCGGTCACCAGTTGCGCCGCGATCGTAGTGTCTTCGAGCACGCGGGCAAACTTCAACTGCGGCCGGCGGAAACTGAAATCCACCGTGGGCTTGCCCGCGTGAAAAACAAAATCCGCCAGATCATCGCCCACGCCGAGCCACGCGAGGATGCCGTCGCCATCCCAGCCCCAGGGGATGACTTTTTCGCGCGCCAAATCTTCGGACAAACGCCAGCCCTGTTCCTGCGCGTATTTCTCAATGCCGCGATGTAGCCGGTAATCATACCAGCCCAAAACCAACAATACTCTTGGAGCTTTGACGCGCACAGGAAACAAGTTTATTTGTAATCGGAATTCACCGGCAGGAAACGGAAGAAATTGAAATCCGCATGGCCGCCGGATTCACCCGCAGGACGGATGCTAAAGATGCCCACCTTGGCGCCGATCCAAACTCCGGCATGCGCCCGGAAAAAATCCGGCAACCAAACCGGATTGCCCGCCGCATCATCATACCCGAACCGGCACAAGCCACCATCAGCCACAGCCACGCGGAAACGCAATCGCATGGGCGCGACGGCTTGAAGCACATGCTCCCCGGCGGACGTTTTGAAAACAATCTCCGGCCCCAGTCGGGTGTGCCGCACCGTGAGCGCGGCGTATTCCGCGCCCATCACCACCAGGCCGGCCTCCTCGCCGGACGCTGCGGGAAAGGTTTCCAGCTCCGTCTCCACCTGAAAGACGCGCGCGGGAAATTTTTGGAGCAGGAGATTCGGCACCCTTCCCAGATCCACATTTTTGGCCGCTTGAGAATAAAGCCGCAACCAGCCTTTGCGGGCGGCGAGTGAAAACCAATTGTCCTCATGGTTCGCGTGCCACTGCCATGGCAACGCCAGCTCCTCGGATTCAAATTCATCGCTCGTCGCCGGCACCTTGATTTTTGACCCGCTGCCGATGCGCGGTTTGGCATGGCGCAAAACGGGTTCGCCCTCACGGCCCATGACCGGCCAGCCGTCGCGCCATGCCACCGGCTGCAAATGCGCGATGCGCCCATACACGCCCGCGTCTTGAAAATGCACGAACCACCACCCGCCCTCCGCCGTGTCCACCAGCGCGCCCTGGTGCGGGCCATTGATGTCCGTGTCGCCTTGCGCGAGCACGATCTTGGCCGCATACGGGCCGAAAATATTTTTGGAGCGCAGCACCACCTGCCAGCCGGTCTGCACGCCGCCGGCGGGCGCGAGGATGTAATACCAGCCATCCTTCTTCAAAAATTTCGGGCCTTCAATCGTGGGATGTTTTTCAGGCTCGTGAAAAACAATTTTGCCTTCGCCCAGAATTTTTGAACCATCCGGAGTCATCGGAAGCACGCACAGGCGATGCTTGATGCCCGCGCGCGAACCGGCGTAGGCGTGGACCAGATACGCCTGGCCGTCGTCGTCCCAGAGCGGACATGGATCAATCAAGCCTTTGCCCGCCTGCAACAGATGCGGCTCGGACCATGGCCCGGCGGGGTCATTCGCCGTGATGACAAAAATGCCCTCGTCCGGCGTCGGAAAGAAAATCCAGAATTTCCCCGCGTGAAAACGGATGGCCGGCGCCCAGACGCCGCAGCCGGGCTGCACTTCCGCGTAGCGCGGATGCGGAACATTTTTCAACGCGTGGCCGATGAGCGCCCAGTTGACGAGATCCGTCGAGTGCAGGATCGGCAGCCCTGGCGTGCAGTTAAAACTCGACGCCGTCATGAAAAAATCCCCGCCGACGCGGATCACGTCCGGGTCGGAATAATCCGCGCAGAGGATGGGGTTGCGAAAAGTCCCGTCGCCCTGATCCGGCGTCCACGGAAAAGCAACTGGCGGCATCACGTCCACGCTGGCAGCGCGACGGTCAGGCGGAGAAATACTGGGTGACATTTCTTTCTATTCTGCCGGTGCAAACCGGTTCTTGGAATAGTGGATGTTGCAATAAACATTGAAAAAAATGCGGCGGGGCGGGCAGCGCATTTTTGGGAGGAGGTGGCGGCAGGCATCCTTGCCTGCCGTAGAGCCGGGCTTCCAGCCCGGCGGAAAAACCTCACGCATCAGCAAGCGCGCTGGAATTTCCGGGAGTCGTCGGCGTGGCCATGTTTTTATCCGGGCGGCTGGAAGCCGCCCTCTACGTCAGGCAAGATGCCTGACGCTACGGCGCGGCGCGCAGATTTTCCCAGCGCACATTCCACTGGCCGTTACCGGGGAAACCGGGCGCGTTTTTTTTCGGCGCACCATCCCAGCCAGCGGCCATCAAGCCAACGGCGTAAAGCAAGCCGCCGTTCGCCGGCAGATAAATCGTCAGGCCGGGGCGCTGATAGACGTGACCATTGATGCCGCAATGATTTTTCGGAGTATCGAGCAGCAGCGCGTCAATCGCGCGTTCCGGTTCGCCGAGGCGCGCGGCGGTCATGGCGAGCATCGGATAATCCCAGCCCCAGGTGTCCGGCCAGTTCCAATTTTTCCAGACCCAGTCGAGCGTGTTGCGCATCGTCGCCGGATCAATCTGCGGGCCGGGCAAAATTCCCAGTGCACCAACGACGGACGGATGATCCGCATTCCATTTCGGGTTCGTGTAGGAATCCATCGCGGTCTCGGCGAAAGCGTATTTGCCGTCCACCACCGGTGGTTTGGCAAGATCGCGCAAAACGTCGTCCCACTTTTTCTCACGCGGCAGGCCGAGGCGCGTCCGCCATGTTTGCGCGGTTTCCAAACCCCAGCGGAAATAAGTCAGCTCGAATGTCGGATTAAAAGTTTTGTCCTTTGGAAAAATTTCCTGCGCGCATTGCAACACCGGGCCGAGGACGTAGCGGCTGGTGTTCGTGTCCCACGTCGCGTAGCTCGCCATGAAATCCGCCGTCTGAAAAACAATGTCGCGGAATTTTTTCAGCGTGGCCTTGTCGTGATGTTCGCGCCAGCAAAGTTCCGCGTAAAAGATCGGATGCGGCTGCTGCCAGACAAGAAACGGCCCGACGGGCGAAGGCGATTCCGCGCCGCTGGGACTCGTCATCTTCGGCCAGCGCGCCCCGGCGTAGCCCTGCCTCTTGGCCGTGCCTTCCGCGCGCGGGAGAATTTTCCGGTAGTAGTCCAAGGATTTTTCCAGCAACGGCAGGCGGTTCCACAACGCAAAGTGCGCCTCGTGCCACCAGTGCATTTCGAGGTGGAATTTTCCTTCCCAGGTGTTGTAAGTCAGCCCGGTTTCCTGCGGCGGATTTTTGCCGGCGTCCTGAATCGCGGTCAGGTATTGCGAAAGCACGATGCGGCGTTCCAGTTCAAACCAGCGCGGGTCTTTGCTGCCAGAGAGGTCAATCACGCCGCCGGTCCGCCAGAACGCGTTCCAATTTTTTTGGGCGGCGGTTTTGGTTTTGGCAAACGACGGAAGATTTTTTGCCGTTAATTTTTCAGTTGAGAAGGCGCAGGTGAATTCCAATTCGGACGGAGCGCCGGCCTCCGACCCGGCGCGTTGTGAGTTTGTCTTGAAACGCGCCGGGTCGGAGACCGGCGCTCCG
>JAYVCM010000468.1:0-4044 GCA_043749955.1 Limisphaerales bacterium
CGCTTTGCGCGTGACCGATTCCATCTTCCAGTCGCTCGCCGCCGCCGCCGCCGCGAACGAACCCGTCGCGCTCGGCATCATCACCGGCGTGAAAGGTTCGAGTCCGCAAAAGCTCGGCGCGAAGGCGCTGTTTTATCCCGACCGGAAAATCAAAGGCACGCTGGGTGGCGGCTGTCTCGAAGCCGAGGCGCAAAGGATGGCGCTCGCGTCGCTAAAAACCGGCAAGCCGGAAACCTTTGAACTCGTCCTCGACCACGACTTCGGCTGGGACGACGGCCTGATCTGCGGCGGAAAAGTTTTGGGCGTCATTCTGCCGGACGCACAGAAGCCCGGCGCAGATTTTTGGAACGAGCTGGCCAAACGCAATGCCACAAAAGCGTGGGGTGTGAAACGGGATTATTCCATCACTCTGTGCGAGCCGACGCGCCCCCTCACCCCGTCCCTCTCCCCCGCTGGGGGAGAGGGTGGCGTCTCGCCGGGTGAGGGGGACCCATGGCAATCGCACGACGCGGAGAATTGGTTGTATCAGGAGACCATCACGCCGCCGTGCGCGCTGTGGATTGCGGGTTCCGGCCACATCGCGCAGGCGGTCGCGCCGCTGGCGCTGCAACTGGATTTTGCCGTCACGATTTTTGACGACCGGCCGGAGCTGGCCAACCACGATTTCTTTCCAAAGGAAGTTTCCATCCGCACCGGCCACTGGGGCGAACTTTGCGAAGCGCCGTTTCCCGATGTGCCGACGTTTGGCCTCATCGTCACACGCGGCCACAAGCATGACGCGCTGGTGCTGGAGACGTGGATTCACCGGCCGTTTCAATTCCTCGGCATGATCGGCAGCGCACGCAAGGCGCGGACGATTGCCGAACATTTCGTGAAAAAGAAAATTGCCACGGCGGAAGAAGTCGCGCGCGTCGCCTGTCCCGTCGGCCTCAAAATCCGCTCGCAAAGCGTGATGGAAATCGCCGTGGACATCATCGCGCAATACATAGACAAGCGCGCGGAGTTGGTGAATGTGCAACACGCAGCCGCCGCGTCCAAAATTGAACTCGTCTGAAAGACAGAATGATTGATGGCCGAACCATGAAATTCCTTTCAACATGATTCTGCCATCAATGATTCTGTCGGTATTCCCGCGAGCGCCCATCTGGACGAAAAGAAGTTATTGGGCGAAAACTTCCGCGTGCTTCGGTTTTTCAAATGGCTTTCGGGCGACGTTTTCCAGAAGTTGCTGTCGAATCGCCAGCCAGATCGCCTCGCAAGTTGCGGGTGAAGCCAGCGGCACTTCTGTGTTGCCTGAACCGAACGCCGCCACCGCATCGCGGATCGCCTCGCGCACGGAAATGGCCAGCATCAACGGCGGTTCGCCCACGGCTTTGCTGCCGTGAACCGTGTTTTTTTGCGCCGCGTTCTGGAGCAGCGTCACGTTGAAGATTCGCGGCGTGTCGCCGATGGACGGGATTTTGTAAGTGTCCGGCGAGTGTGTGAGCAGCACGCCTTTGTCATTCCACAAAAGTTCTTCCGCCGTGAGCCAGCCCATGCCCTGCACGAAACCGCCTTCGATCTGGCCGCGATTGACGCCTTCATTCACCGAATCGCCGACGTCGTGCAAAATATCCACGCGCAACACGCGGTGCATTCCCGTGAAACCGTCCACTTCAACTTCGGTGACGGCCGCGCCGTTGGCGAAATAATGAAACGGCTTGCCGCGTCCCGCCGCGCGATCCCAATGAATTCCCGGCGTCGCATAGTAGCCGGTGGTGGAAAGACTCACGCGTTCCATGTAAGCCTTGCGCACTACGTCCACGAAGGAAATCTTGGCGGCGGGATTTTGAGGATTGAAAACGAAGCCGTCCGCGAAAATTAAATCCCGCCCCGTAGCAGCCGACGTGAGGAGGCTCTGACTTTTCCCGCTTTCCGCTTTTGATTTGAGACTCGTCACCTCGTCTCCTACAGGTTTCGCATCTTGGTCGGGCAGGCTGGCGCGCGATAAATCAGGTTCGTCCGTTTTGTGCGGGGTTGCTTGCAACAATGCCATCGCAATCGGCGCAAGCCGCGCGCGCAGAATCTCGCACGCATTCTTCACCGCCGCGCCGTTCAAATCCGTGCCCGCCGAGGCCGCCGTGGCGGAAGTGTTCGGCACTTTGTCGGTGCTCGTCGGCATCACGCGGATGTTCTCCCGCTTCACGCCGAGCGTCTGCGCGGCGATCATGGCCACGTTCGTGTGCAGGCCCTGGCCCATCTCCGTGCCGCCGTGGTTCAACTGAATTGTGCCGTCCTGATAAATCAGCACAAACGCACCCGCCTGATTCAGATGCGTGACCGTGAAGCTGATGCCGAACTTCACCGGCGTGATGGCGATGCCGCGCTTGTGATGAGGATGTGTGGAATTCCAATTGGCAATTTCCTCACGCCGCGATTCGAGCGCGGAAGTTTTCTTCAACTCATGCCAGATCGTCTGGATGCGATTGTCCTCGATCTCCTGCCCGTAATGCGTGGTGTTCGTTTCGCCGCTGCCGCGATAAAGATTTCGTTCCCTGACAATTTCCGGAGCCAGCCCCAGCCGCCGCGCGATGCGGTCCAGAATTTCCTCCATGACCAGCATCCCTTGCGGTCCGCCAAAGCCGCGAAACGCCGTGTTGGAAGAAAGATTCGTCTTCGCCACCTGTCCGCGAAACTCCACCGCCGGAATGTAGTAGGCGTTATCCAAATGAAACAGCGCGCGATCCGTCACGGCCTGCGACAAATCCTGCGACCAGCCGCCGTTGGAAGTCAGATGAACTTGCGCCGCGCGCAGCAAACCGTCTTCGTCAAAACCAACCTTGAACTTCGCCAGAAACGGATGGCGATGGCCGGTGATGGCCATGTCCTGATCGCGGTTGTAGCGCACGCGCACCGGCCTGCCCGTGTGCTGCGCCGCTAGCGCGGCGAGCGCGGCAGGCGTGGCGGCCTGCGTTTCCTTGCCGCCGAAACCGCCGCCCATGCGCGGCATCTGCACCACGACCTTGTTCGCCGGCAGATGCAGAACGTGCGAAATCACCTGCTGCACTTCCGACGGATGCTGCGTGGAGGAAACAACGAAGACCGAGCCGTCCTCGCCGCGTTCGGCCCATGCCGCGTTGGTTTCCAGATAAAAATGTTCCTGGCCGCCCAGTTCAAACTCGCCTTCGAGCGTGAGCGGTGCGGCGGACAAACTGTTTTCCGTGTCGCCGCGCCGGATGAAATTGGGTTCGTTGTGAAAACTTCCTTTCGCCAAGGCCTCGCGCAGCGTGAGAATCGGCGCGAGCGGTTCGTATTCGACCACGACCTTCTCCGCCGCCGCGCGACAGGCTGCCTGCGATTCGCCCACGACCAGCGCGACAAGCTGGATGTGAAAGAGAACTTCGTTGGTCGCCAGCAAGGGTTCGTCGTGCTTCGTGCCCACGTCATTCACGCCGGGGATGTCTTCGGCGAGCAGCACGGCTTTGATGCCGGGCATCTGGCGCGCGGCGGTGACGTCGCGCTTCAAAATTTTCGCGCGGGCGTGCGGCGAGCAGACCGGCCATGTTTCGAGCATCCCGTTCGTCTGGTCGTCCACATACATCGCCTCGCCGGTGACGTGCTTGTGCGCGCTTTCGTGGGCAACCTCTTTTGTAGGAGACGACGTGAGGAGTCTCTGACTTTGCTTTTCTAGTTTGAGACTCGTTACCTCGTCTCCTACAGAGTGGAAAAACTTCTCCAGCAAGCTCGCAATCAGTCCGCTGCGATATGCCGCCGAGCCGCGCACGTCCGAGATGGGCGTGAACTCCGTCCGTAAAATTGGCAGAACTTCCGCGATGGTTTCGGCGCTCCATACTTTGCCGAGCAGCGCGGCTTCCGTTTTCTTCGCGCTCGCAGGCAGCGCGGCGACCCCGCCATATCCCAGCCGCACATGGCGCACGATGTTTTGTTTGTCCAAGTCCACTGTGAAGCAGCCGGCCACCGTGCTGATGTCCATCTCGCGGCGTTTGGAAACTTTGAACCACGCGGTTTTGCGTGTCACTCCCGCCGCCGCTCCGTTGCGCGGGA
>JAYVCM010000469.1:0-17077 GCA_043749955.1 Limisphaerales bacterium
GTGAGGTCGAAATAGCTGCTGTTGTGCAGGCCCCAGATGAGCGTGCGCGAGAACGGGCTGTTGTCCGCCGCGAAAACCGCCGTGGGCAGATGCTTGGGGTTCGAGTTGATGGCGAAGCCGAAAAGGATGAGCTGCATCATCGGCACGCCGATCATCATGCCAAACGTGAGCCGGTCGCGCCGCATCTGGATGAACTCCTTGACGACGATGGCCCAGAAGCGCTGGAGGTTGAAGCTCATGTAGAATGCCTTTTGGAAACATCCAACATCCAACATCGAACACCCAACATCCAAGGAATACCCAATTTGGAAGCCATTGGGTGTTCGATGTTGGATGTTGGATGTTGGATGTTTTTCACTGCTTCACAAAAAGTTGTCCTTCGCGGTTTCCATCAGGCTGATGAACACGTCTTCCAGGCCCGATTCAATTTTCGTCCAGCGATGCGCGTTCGTCATGAACGGCGCGACGCTCGTGCTTAATTTTTCCGCGTCGCGTCCGCTGACGTGCAGCGTCGTCCCAAACGCGACGATTTGTTCCACGCCCGGCAATCCACGGATTTTATCCGCGAGTGTAGAAAGATTTTCGCCGGAGACTTCCCACGTCGTCAGGCCGGCGGCTTTCACGACTTCGGCCACTGTGCCGCGCGTGAGCAGGTTTCCGTAGGCGATATAGGCGAGGCGATGGCAGCGCGACGCCTCGTCCATGTAGTGCGTCGTGATGAGCACCGTCAGACCGCCCGCCGCGAGCTTGTGGATTTCGTCCCAAAAATCGCGCCGCGCCTTCGGGTCAACGCCCGCCGTCGGCTCATCGAGCAGGAGCAATTGCGGCCCGTGAATCAAACACGCCGCGAGGGCGAGGCGCTGCTTCCAGCCGCCGGACAAAGTTCCCGCCAGTTGCTTGCGCCGCTCGACCATGCCGAGCCGCTCCAGACTTTTTTGCACGGCAGTTTTCCGCTGCGGCACCTCGTAAAGACGCGCGATGAAATCCAGATTTTCCTCAATAGTCAGGTCTTCATAGAAAGAAAATTTCTGCGTCATGTAGCCGACGCGCTTTTTTATCTCGGCGGATTCGCGGCGGAAATCCAGGCCCAGACATTTTCCCTCGCCACCGTCGGGCGTGAGCAGGCCGCAGAGCATCCGCAGAAACGTCGTCTTGCCGCTGCCGTTCGGGCCGAGGAAACCATAAATCTCGCCGGGCCGCACCTGCATGGCGATGTCGTTGACGACGGTGCGATGGCCGAATTTTTTCGTGACGCCGCGAACGTCTATGGCGAATTCAGTTGCGCTCATTTCAAATCCTCTTGATGCGTGATGCGTGATGCGTGAATTGCATTTGGGCGTCAATGGAGGTTTTCACGCATCACTCGTCACGCATCATTTCACTTCCACATCCGCCGGCTGGCCGGGGCGCAGTTCCGCCGCGTCCGCCGGGGAAAATTTCGCCTCGATCATGAAGACCAGGTTCGCGCGCGTCTCGCGGCTGTAAATCACCGGCGGCGTGTATTCGGCCTGCGTGGCAATGTAATTCACCGTGGCGCTGAACGGTTTCGTCGCGCCGTCGCACTGGACGGAAACGGTGCCGCCCACTTTGACCTGCGCCAGTTTTTCCTGCGGCACGAAGAAGCGGACTTTGAGATTTCCCGGCGGCAGCAAAACGACGACGGGATTTCCGGCGGCGACAAATTCGCCCTGCCGGTAAAGCGTGTCGTGAACCTGCGCGTCCGCCGGGGCGAACTGCTGCTTCTGGGCGGATGCCCAGTTCGCCTTCTCGAGCGCGGCCTGCAATGCGGCGACCTGTGAAGTGGCGGCGTCGCGGTCGGCGCGGGCCTTGTCGAGTTCCTCGGCGGAGACGATGGCGGACGGGCTTTCGCGGAGTTCCTTGCGCCGCTGGTAGGTTGACTCCGCGAACTCAAGGCTGGTCTTGGCCGCCGCGAGATTTTTTTCCGCCTGCGCGAGCGCGGCCGCCTCGGAGCCGCGCTCCAGTTCAAACAGCACCTGCCCGGCCTTGACCGCATCGCCGCGCGCCACGGCGAGCTTTTCCAGCGCGCCGCCGAGCGGGGCGGCGACATAAACATATTCGCCCTCGACGTAACCCTGAAACGCGCCGGTGGAATTCTTGGAGCAGCCGGCGAGCAGCCCGGCGACGAGCGCGGCGAGAACGTAGTTGAAAAAGGTTTTCATGCGGACGCGCCAAAACTCTAGCAGGCGGCAAATTTTTTTACGAGCGAAACGATGGCGGGTCAATTTGATCTTTTCCCCTCTCCCCTTGGAGGGGAGAGGGTCAGGGTGAGGGGTGAAAATGCAGGCAAACGTTCAACATTCAACATTCAACATCAAACATCCAACCAGTCTGCGGGTTCACCGATGCCTTCGATGTTGAATGTTGAATGTTGGGCGTTGAATGTTTCCCAAAAACCCACCCCTCACCTCAATCCTCTCCCCCGAGGGGGAGAGGAAGCCGGCAAGCAACGCGAAACGATTGGTTCGACATTTACCTACCGAATGGTAGGATTATGCCGCCTGCGATGAAAAAAATAATTTTACTTCCACTGATTTTCGGACTGGCTCTAACCGCCGTTGCCGCTGAAACGAACACGCCCGCGTGGCTCACGCGTCCGTTGTCGCTGGCGGATGCGCTCAACACCGCGCTCCAGCAAAACGCCGCGATTCTCAAGGCGAAGAACGATCTCGAAGCGTCACACGGCCTGGTGGTGCAGACGCGCGCGGTGGCATTGCCGCATCTCGCGGCCAGCAGCCAATACAAGGCCACCGACCCGGCGGCGGTGGAATCCAATCCCTTCTTCAACCAGCCGCAGCAAAACTGGACCGCCGGCATCCAGCTTGTGCAGAACATTTACATGGGCGGCAAAATGATCGCCGCCATCCGCGCGGCCGACGTGACCAAAAAACAAGCGCTGGCCATTTATCAGACGGCGGTGGCGGACGCGTTGTTGAGCGTGCGGCTCGCCTACTATGACGTTTTGCTGGCGGCGCAGCAGGTCGTCGTGCGCGAAGCCTCGGTGAAACTTTTGGAGCAGGAACTGGGCGACCAGAAACATCGGCTCGACGCGGGGACGGTTCCGAAGTTCAACGTGCTGCGCGCGGAAGTTGCCGCCGCCAACGAGCGGCCATCCCTCATCCAGGCGCGCAACAGTTATCGCATCGCCAAAAACAACCTGGCAAACCTGCTCGGCTATAATCTGCCGCGCGAAATCTGGGAGGACATCCCGCTCAATCTCACGGATGGATTTGACACCACAACGACGGAAGTGAATCTGCCCGAGGCCATCCAGCAGGCGCTGGACCGCCGCACGGAACTGGTCGCCGCCCGGAAAACGGTCGAGCTGCAAAAGTTGAACATCGTGGACGCCCGGTCCGGCTATCAACCGACCGTCTCGGTGTTCGCCGGCTACGACTGGTTCAACGCGCGGTTCACGCCGCCGGTGACCTTGGAACACGACATCCACGGCTGGAACGCGGGCGCGCAGTTGAGCTGGAATATATTTGACGGCGCGGCCACCTACGGCAAAGTCACGCAGGCGAAGGCACAGCACGAAAAATCCCAGACTGAACTCGCCGACCAGTCACGGCAGATCGAACTCGGCGTGCGCACGACGTATTCCGATCTGCTGCAGGCGCGCGAAACTTTGGATTCGCAGGCCAAGGTGCAGGAGCAGGCCGACGAGGCGCTGCGCGAGGCGAATGCGCGGACCGCCGCCGGCACCGGCACGCAGCTCGACGTGCTGAACGCCGAGACCGCGCTCACGCAGTCGCGCACCACGCAGATCCAGGCGCGGCATGATTACTCCGCCGCCCGCGCAAAATTTGAGCGCGCCATCGGGGCGGACCTCGCGCCCGCGAAATAATTTTTCATTTGCGTTTCAACCGGTTTTTATGGCGCGCAAAAAGGAAGTTTTTTTAACCGTGAAGTGAGTAATTTCTCCTCAAACACCTTCGACCAAGTCACGAACTCTGACGCGAAGGGCTTTGGCAATTTTGAGCAGCGAACCTAGTGAAATTTCCATATTGCCGCGTTCAACCTCGCCAATAAAATTATGATGCAGGTCGGACTTCTCCGCCAACTTCTCCTGCGTCAGGCCAGCCAGCTTGCGGTAATTGCGGAGGGTTTCCCCCACAATTCGACGATGGTTTGGTTTGGAACGCATTCAGCATAACCAAAACAGGAGCATCACAAATCATCCACACAGCATAATGTGTTTTCCTCTTGCGTTCCCTATCGGAACAATCTAAACCACCATCAGTTAGAGGAAAAATTATGAATGCATTCAAAAGGGTTTTACTCATCTGCGCGGGACTGGTTTTGTCGTTCAACCTGCTTCACGCCCAGCAAACTGAATTATCCAATTTCAATTCATCTCCCGACTCCTTGTCGGATTTGCAGACGATGCTGGAGGCGATTGAGTCCGTGCCGCCGGTTCCGTTTGAAGCGACATCGAAACAACAGAGATTCGGAACCTTCTGGTCGGCGCAACACCCTCCGGGCAGCCACAATTCTTGGCCGCCTCTTCCTTCAAATAATCTTGGCCTGCCAGTGTGGCCAATCGGCGATTCACAATTTATTTTGGATGACCGTTCCGTGCGATACGACGAACTCCAAGCCGAAGCCGAATGGGAAGCCAAGCTGGAGGCCGCTGCTTCTTTGAATTCCGGCGGCACGCAGATGCGAATGATGTCGAGCAGTCTTTCTAGCTACGCCTACGGCAATTCGGTTTATCTCACTAACATGACGGCGAGCCTAGCCTACGATGGCAGCATGACAGCGAATTTCAGTATCGGCGGCGGAACGAATTTCGTCCCGTATGACATTCTCACATCAACCAATGTCGCCGCGCCCTATGCTACCTGGAATTGGTTGGGCATCGGCTACATGTCGAACAGCTACACATTTTACGGCCAGCCTAAAGACTTGGGATTCTATATTCTGGCAAAGCCGAGCAGGACGATGACGGTGGGCTGGGGCGGAAACAGTTACAGTCAGAGCGATGTGCCGTTGGGGCTGACCAATGCCTTGATGGTCGCTGGCAGCTTCCAGCATAGCACGGCTTTGTTAAGCGACGGGCATGTCGTCAATTGGGGAAACAGTTATGTCTATGGCACCATGCCGACCAACTTGGCTGGTGGGGCGATGGTGGCAGCGGGCTACAATTTTTGTTTGGTGGTATTTACCAATGGGACATTGGGTGCTTGGGGTGATGCCGGGGCGAATTCACTTTATGGCGTGTTAAACATTCCATCGGGCTTGAGCAACTGCACAGTTATTTCTGCGGCCGCACTGCACAGCCTGGCCTTGACTACGAACGGCACGGTCAGGGCATGGGGATATGATGTCGGCTATGGCGAAGCCACCGTGCCGGCGGCACTGGCCAACGTCACGGCGATTGCCGCCGGGACATGGCACAATCTGGCCGTCTCCAATGGCCACGTAATCGCTTGGGGTTTCAACGGCTATGGCCAATGCACTGTGCCCGTTGGTTTGAGTAACGTCGTGGATGTTGCGGCCGGGTTCACGCATAGCGTGGCTTTGAAAAAAGATGGCACCGTCGTTTGCTGGGGCGGCAACGGCGACAGCGAATCCACCGTGCCGGTTGGCCTGACCGGCGTGGTGGCGGTTGCAGCGGACGGATACCTGTCGCCAGTCAGCGGCTTTACGTTGGCCGTCACCAAAGACGGCAGTTTGGTGGCATGGGGGAACAATACGGTTTGCAGTCAACTAAAGGGAGCGGATCATGTCATCGCCGTTGCTGGCGGAACTTTTCATGGGCTGGTCATTCGCACCGGCCCGCCGACACCGGTCATCACGCTGCAGCCGATGGACCAGTTTAAAATCCCAGGCAGCACGGTTTCATTCAGCGCCAAAGGCCAAGGACTTTACGGGGTGACGTATCAGTGGCAGACTAATGGAGTGAACTTCACCGGTGCGACCAACACCACGCTGACGCTGACGAATGTTCAGGCAGCGCAGCAGGGAAGCTATCGCATGATCGTCAATGACAATGGGGGCTACGGCAGCATCGCTAGTTCCAACGCGAGTTTGACGTTGGTGACACCACCGGTTTTCATCTACCAGTCGCAGCCCACAAACATTGTGACCATCTTCGGCAAACATCTGTTTTTCAGCGGCACGGCCATTGCGCCCGGCACGAACAATGGATTTCCCATCAGCTATCATTGGCAGTTCAACGGCACGAACATCGCCAGTGTTACGACTAACGGTTATGATTTTAATGTCAACGACAGTTCACAGGGCCTTTTTGCATTGGTGGCGCAAAACGCGGCGGGCAGCGCAAGCATAAGTTGGCAGGTGACGGTGACGAACGCCATCAACGTGACGAATGATTTGCTGCTCATTTACAACACCAACTCACAAGACAGCACTACGGTCTTGAATTACTACCTCGCGCATCGCCCGAACGTCAGTGGCGCAAACGTGCTGGGGGTTGGCTACACGAATCCCGTGACACCGACATATTTTGAAACCGCAACGCCGAGTAACTTGACCAGCCAAATTTTCAACCCGCTTCTGAACTGGTTAACCAACAACCCGGCCAAACGCCCGCAATACGTCATCTTGTTTATGGATCTGCCCAGCCGTTGCAGTTCTTATTCCAGCGCATATCCGACCAACGGCTATCCGTATCCCGACCCAGGTATACGCCCCAGCGTTAGTATTCAAATCAATGAGTTGGTGGCAGATTGGCAGCCGTATGTCACACACCTGAACATGGGCATGACCAACACGGTCAACCGAACCAATGACTGCATCGCCTACATCAACAAGCTGGCGAGCATCGGTATTCCGACTTACAGCAGCAGTCCAGTCTTGAGCGCTAGTGCTGGTGGCTATGCCAATACGAACTTTGTGCTGGATGGGGTGAGGTTTGCCATAGCTAGCAATCCTTCTGAAAACTTCCCTGGTGCCGGCGGCACGGTTTCCAATGCGATTGGTGCGTTATTGGCTGCAGGAGTTGCAAGCACCGCAATTTCATTTTACGACAGCCTGATCGTCTCAAACTATTTTAACACCAACATCAACAACTTTCTTGCAACCCATCTTTACAATGGTGTCTATGTGAGCGTGACGAATTACAACACATTCCGGCACGCCACGAACGCGGCGAACGTGGCGGGTTACGTTTCTTGGGGAGTGCATGGCAACATTGCTGGATACCAGACTTATGATGGCACAATCACCTGGCAAGGGAACAGCGGCTGGTGGTTAATCAACACTATTGAGTCGTGGAATGGAACGCAAATCCCGGTGCAAGGCACATTTGACTTCTGGTTTTTGCCGACCGCATTTGGTGGCACGAATTATTCCAACACGCCAATTGGTGCGGTTACTACGGTTTATGAACCGGGATTGGGCGGGAAAAACGACTCTTCCATCTATTTCAGTCTCTGGGCAAGCGCGAAAAATTTTGGAATTTGTGCGTGGACTTCAAAAAGCTCAAGTGAATTCCAGGCCATCGGCGATCCTTTAATCATCCAATAAACTATGAAAAAAATGTTTGTCTTCTTCCTCTTAACGGTGCTTGGCATTCAGGCCTGTTACACACAGGGATTCATCAATTTGAATTTCGAAAATTTTACGCGCGTTCCAAGCGGGTCTTTGGGGCTTGGCCCAAATGCCGTCGTTGCGAGCAATGCCGTTCCCGGCTGGACGGTTTATTTCAATGGTTTTTCTTATCCCGACCTAATCTACAATAATAGAACGCTTGATTCCGCAATGGTTTCAATCCAATCCACGAATAACACGCAAGGGCTACATCTCATGTCGGGAGGTTATTTCATCTGGATGTATGGCTCTGTTTTTCCGTCACCGACCACTGTTGGTCTGGGTCAAACTGGCCAGATTCCTGCAGGTGCCAACTCTTTGACTTTTTTAAGCAGTGCTTTTAGCACCGATCAAACAACCGTGAAGTTTAATGGAAACATTTTGAATTGCTTCATCACCGAAACTTTTTTTGCAGGCGATGTGAATACCCCTGCCTATTACTCTTATGCTGCTGACATTTCGGGTCTTGCTGGCCAAACCGGTGAGTTGCTATTCACAAGCCTTTCCAATGGTGGAATTATTTTTGACAACATCCAATTCGCCTCCACGCCCATCCCCGAACCAAGCGCACTGGCCTTGGCCGCACTTGGCACCTTGCTACTCGGCTTCCGTCGCTGGAAATAATTTTTCATTTGCGTTGACGGAAAACCCGCTGGCGTAGATTTTGACGCGCGTGAAAATTCAACGTGCACTGCTTTCTGTTTCTGACAAGACCGGCCTCGTTCCGTTTGCCAAAACCCTCGCGGCGGCGGGCGTGGAACTCATCTCCACCGGCGGCACCGCCAAGGCGCTGCGTGACGCCGGGCTGACCGTGAAGGACATCAGCGAACACACCGGCTTTCCCGAAATGCTCGATGGCCGCGTGAAGACGCTGCACCCGCTCGTCCACGGCGGCTTGCTCTACATCCGCGGCAACTCGACGCACGAAGCGGCGGTGAAGGCGCATGGCATCACGCCGATTGATCTCGTGGTCGTGAACCTGTATCCGTTCGAGGCGACGGTCGCGAAGCCGGGCGTGAGTTTGCACGATGCCATTGAGAACATTGACATCGGCGGGCCTTCGATGCTCCGCAGCGCGGCGAAAAATCACGACAGCGTGACGGTGATCGTGGATCCGGCGGACTACGCGGAGGTGGCGAAACAAATCTCCGAAGCGGGCAACACGACGCTCGAATTGCGCCGCAAGCTGTGCGCGAAAGTTTATGCGCGCACGGCGGCTTACGACGCGGCGATTGCGGCGCATTTGAGTGCGGAATTCGGAGTGCGGAGCGCGGAATTGCCGTCGTCGCTGACGATTTCCGCGCCGCTGGTGCAGCCGCTGCGTTATGGCGAGAATCCGCATCAGACCGCCGCGCTCTACGGCAAGTTCCGCGAATTTTTCAAGCAGCTTCACGGCAAGGAACTTTCCTACAATAATATTTTGGACCTCACGGCGGCAGCGGCGCTGATCGCGGAATTTCGTGATGAAGCCCCGACGCTGGCGATCCTCAAGCATACGAATCCGTGCGGCGTGGGGCAGGGCGCGAACTTGCGCGAGGCTTGGGACAAGGCGTTTGCCACGGACAGGCAGGCGCCGTTCGGCGGCATCATCGCGGTGAACCAGCCGCTCGACGGCGCAGTGGCGGCGGCCATCGCGGAAATTTTCAGCGAGGTCATCGTCGCGCCGGCTTTCACGGCGGAAGCCCTCGAGATTTTGCAGAAGAAAAAAAACCTGCGGCTGCTGCAAATTGTGAAATCGCCGCTGGCCGCGAAGCCGTGGGATGTGCGCAGCGTGGGCGCGGATTCATTTCTGTTGCAGCAGCGCGATTTGAAAACGACGGCGGTGGCGGATTTGAAAATTGTCACCAAGCGCCAGCCGACGGAAAGTGAATTGCGCGCAATGCTGTTTGGCTGGCGCATCGTAAAACACTTGAAATCAAACGCGATTCTCTACGTCGGCGAAGGCCGGACGCTGGGCACGGGCGCAGGGCAGATGAGCCGCGTGGATGCCAGCCGCATCGCGGTGTGGAAGGCGGGCGAGGCGAAACTTTCGCTCCAAGGCAGCGTGGTTTGCAGTGATGCGTTCTTTCCATTTCCCGACGGACTCATCGCGGCGGCGGAAGCCGGCGCGACGGCGGCGATCCAGCCGGGCGGTTCGGTGAAAGACCCCGAAGTGATCGCGGCGGCGGACGAACGCGGCATGGCGATGGCCTTCACGGGCGCGCGACATTTCCGGCATTGAAAGCGGGCGGGAAGTGGATGGTTGGATAACTGGATTGATGGATGAGTGGATTGATGGATTGATACCATTTGCCAATGACAATCGGCACATTGGCCAACTGGTAGGGCGGCGCTGCCGCGCCGCCTTCCCCGCACCAACTGCGATTCACGCCAGCGTCGCGGCAGCGACGCCCTACCAACGCCCCGATTGTTTTTGAGAATTGGTATGATGTGTTGTCACGCGCGTATCGCAAATCCATTCATCCATTCATCCATTCATCCACCAATCCATTTGTCCCCCAATCCCTCTTTCCGGCTAACGCGTTGGCAGCAGTGTGTAAAGGAGCGCGAGCTGGGCGAGCGTGACCAAGGCGAGCAGCAGCCAGACGAAGAGTTCGCGCAGGCGCAGGCCGCGCTGTTTGGGCGGCGCGAGCCAGAACTGGAGGCGGGCGGAGCCGAAGGAGAGGAGGTCGCCGTTGCGGAGGCGCACGAAGCTTTGGGATGCTTCGTTGACGGCGCAAAATGTTTCCGGCGCGGTCGTCAGCGTGAAGCCTTCCGTTTTATCCAAGCCGATGGTGAGGTGCTGGTCCCAAACGCCGGGGTCATCGAGGCGCAGGTCGTTGTCCGCCGCGCGCCCGATGTGAAAAGGAAACTGGCGGACGAACCGGAGTTCGCCCGCCAATTTACCGGAAAGGATTTTAAGCTGGATCATCAGAGGCGGCGGCGCGGGACTTCAATCTGGTCGCCGGGATAGACGCCGGGGTCGGGGGCGTCGCCATCCAGGATGGCATTGCAGTTGATCCGGTAGCGCTTGCCGTTGGCGCGGATCAACAGGACTTTCTTGGGATTGGCAAAGTCAGTGAAGCCGCCGGCGGAGGTGATGGCCTTGGTGACGGTGATCTGGCCGACATAAATCTGGCGCGCCCGCGAATTCACTTCGCCATTGACGTAAAACACGCGGTCGCCGGCTTTCACGGTGACGGTGAGGTGGGTGTAAAGGCGCGGAACGTAAAGGTCGTGGATGATGTTCTGCAGTTCACCAGTCGTTTTGCCAAGGGCTTTGACAGGCCCGACATCCTGCAAGGTGACGGTGCCGTCCTCCTTGATGGTTTCGTCATGGGGGGCGAGTGGATCCGGCAGGCCGTCAAAAATCACGGTGATGCTGTCGCCGACATGGAGCCGCGCGGCCCCCACTTCTTTGGCGTCGTCGGCACCGGGCGGATCCATGACGCCCTTATCGGTGCTGGCGCAGCCGGCGAGGCCCAGGGCCAGCAAGGGCAGGAGCAGGAATGATTTTTGTAACATGGGCGGAACAATCGGAAAATTAATGAATTTCATCGGCGGTGATTTTAGAAAATGACGGCGGCCTCAATACTTTTGTTTGACTTTGATTTCGGTGTCGCCTTCGCCGGCCGGGGCGGCCTCGGCCTTGGCTTCGGCCTCCTGTTCGCTGGCGCTGCGGGAGTAATAGTAGTCGTGGTAGTAGCCGCTGTAGTAATAGTAGCCTTCGTCCTGCGACATGTTGATGTTGTTGAGCACCATGCCGACGAAGTTGCCGCCGACTTTTTCGATCATCTGCTTGGCGCGGATGGTCATGGGCTGCGGGTAGCGGCGGTATTGGATGACCTGCATGACGAGGTCCACTTCGCTCGCCAGAATGGAGGCGTCGCTCACGCCGAGGATGGGCGGTGAATCAAAGAAGATGAAGTCGTAGCGCTGCTTGAGTTCGGCGATCATCTCCTTCATCTGCGCGGACCCGAGGATGCCCATGGAGCTGTTCGGCAGCTTGCCGCTCGCCATGAAATCGAGGTTCGGCACCGAGGTGGTCTGGACGACTTCGGCGATGGTGTTCTGCTTGAGCAGATAATTCGTAAGGCCGAGGTTGTTCGCCACCTTGAACAGTTTATGGAGCGTGGGGCGGCGCAAGTCGGAGTCCACGATCAACACGCGGTTGCCGGCCTGGGCGAACACGGTGGAGAGGTTGATGGTGGTGGTGGATTTGCCTTCGCCCGCGCCGGCGCTGACGATGACGATGGTGTTGAGCTTTTCGTCGTGGCGAGAGAACAGCAAGTTGGTCCGCAGCACGCGATACGCCTCGGCGTGTTTGCTTTCGGAACCTTCTTCGAGCAGGTAGCCGATGTTTTGCGGGATGACCCCGAGCACCGGCGCCTGGAAGGTGCGCTCCACATCGTCAATGGTCTTCACGCTGGTGTCGAGATACTCGATGAAGAACGCGAGGCCGATGCCCATGATGAGGCCGAAGACGAGGCCGAGGACGATGTTGACGGTCTTGTTGGGCTTGACCGGAGATTTGCCCGGCTCGGCGGGGTCGGTGACGGTGACCATGGTGGTCCGGGGCATGGCAAAGTCTATGTCTTCCGCGCGGATTTTTGATGCGAACAATTTGTGGCCTTCCAGCAACTGTTCCAGCTTGCGTCTTTCGTCGTAGTAAGGCTGGTTTTTTTCGGCGTTGGCAAAATCTCTGGCCTTGGCGTCATTGAGCTGTTGCACGAGCGAATCTTGCGAGGCTTTTCTGGCGGTCACCTGGCTGTCCATCCCGGACAAGATGCCGTCCACGCGGGCGTTGATCTGCGATTCCAAGGTGTCAATGAGCGTCTGAACGCGCATGACAATCATGTTGGTCGGTGAATAATCAACCACCAAGGCGGCCCGCTTGCGTTCCGCTTCATGCTGCTGATCCACCATGCCGGACAAGGCGGCGTCAGGAAACATCGTGGGCAGCACATCGCGCAGCTTCGTCCGGTTGGTGGCGCCGATGGCCTGGAGCGATTGAAGCTGCACCAGTTGTTCCTTGTAGGTCCGCTCGCCTTCGAGCATGTCGGCGTGGTATTTCTGCAATTGTTCCGTGGACAGATCCTGGCCCGGCGACTCGGCGGTGCCATTGTTGATGCCCAGCTTGGTGCGCAGATAATCCACGTTGGTCTGGATGATTTGGATCTGGTTGGATTCATCCAGAAACTGCATCCGCAACACCTTCAGGCCCTCGGTGGTGATCTGCTTGCTGTATTGGATGCGGTAATCCTGATAAGCCGCCGCAATCGTGTTCGCCAGCTTGGCCGCCTCTTTCGCGTCATCGCTGTAAACGGTGATGGAAATCAGCTTGGTGTTGCGCACGGGCGCCAGCGCCATGCGGCCCTTGAGGATTTCAATCGTCTCCGTGGTCTTGAGCGTCTCGCCGTTGAAATACTTCTTGCCCCATTCCGTGTTCAGGTTCAGCGCCGCCACCACGTTGCTCAACACGAGCTGCGACTGCATGATCTCAAAGGTCGTCTGGATGAAATAGGGGTCGTAGCCATAGGCGGTGGCGGCCGGGGCGCCGCTCATGCCGGCCATGATCGCGCCGTCATTTTCCACCTTGATCTTGGCGGTGCTGGCGTAGGATTCCGGCAGGATGAAGGTCACCGCCGTGGCGATGATGGCGGTGATGAGAAAGACGGTGATGATGATCGCCTTGCGGATGCGGATCACGCGCCAATAATCAAGAAAATGCAGCCGGGCTTCCGGCGGGGGCGGCGTAGGGTTTTTAATTGGATCCATAGCTAAAAAAAATTGGGGAGCCTGTTTTGGACATGGCTCCCGTCGTTGTGTTCAAATGTTCAAATCAGGCGGTTCCGGGCAGCGTTTCAGTAGGTGGCGCCGAGGCCGAAATAAACCCGGTTGCGGGCATAACCCCGGCCCAGCAGCGCGGAGTCCGTCAGGTCATAATTGTAGCCCAGTTCGGCGTTGAAATGGCGGCTGATCTGGTAGCTCAAGTTGACGCCAAAATTGTAGCTGATGTCCCCGCTGCCGCTGGCCGCACCGCGTTCAAAGGTCGAATAACTGTAGCGGCCAATCACCGTCCCCATCAATTTCTCCGTGATGCGATGGTTCAAGTCCGCAAAAAACACCGTCGAGTGCTGATACGCCGTGATTCGGCCGTTGGCTTCGGGCGCAACCTGATCGGTGGCGTTTTCGCCGTGGGAAACGCCAATCTGAACGTAACTGCCGGGGCTGTAGGTGTAGCTGATGGAAGCGTTCGCGGAAGGAGAAAGCGAATCGGCGGCTCCCAGCGGATCGTTGTAGCTGTCCGTATAGGTCGCGCCCACATTGACCATCGCGCTGATGTTGGCGGTCACTTGATGGCTGAATCCGACGTAAACATTATGAGAACGGCTGTCGCGGCTGTCGCTGTTGTAAACCACTGACTGCGGCGAAGTGGGAATGAACCCGACCAGGACTGGGGGCATCCCGATCCCGACGGGTGTTAGCCCGGATACATAGTTGTAAACCGTGATGGGTTCATTTCCGAGGTAGTTCACCCAGCTAAAATTGTAGCCCGCAAAAACCTTGGTTTCCGGGCTGAAGGTCCAGTTCAAATCCAGCCCGACACTTTGTTCAATGCGATCCAGCAGGCCGGCCAAGCTGGCGCCACCACCCGGAGTGCCGTCTGGATTGATAAATTGATTCCAGCCCGGCATTCCAACGTGGGAATTAACGGGCGGAAACACCGAACCCATCAGCGGGAAAAAACCCGGCGTCGTCTGGGGGCCAACCATCCCCCCGTTGTTGTCGTAGCTGTAAAAATTATTTCCGTAATGGAGCGCCGTGCCGAACAGCCGTGTCCATTGGGTGTCCAGCGTCACATTCGCGTGGTTCGCCATGTTGTCGCCGTTCACGCGGTAGGTGACGGCTCTTCCGGTGGTGGGGTCGGGCTGGAGCAGTTCCGGTTCCTGGCCAATCGCAAACGTGTCCGTGACATTCAGCTTCCAGCGCTCGTTGATGGCGTGATCCAGCCAGATTTCCACCTGATGCGTATGGTCAAACGGCTGCAGCCCCAGAGCATCGCGGTCTTCGTAATAGTAAAGCCCGTAAATATACCGGATGCCCATGTCCGTCTGCTGCAAGGGGACATTCACCGAGATGCTCGGAGAAATTTCACCGCCAAAACTGCCTTTGCCGGCGCCGCCGATGTTGTAGTTGTCGTCGTAAAACCCCCGCAACGTGGCGGCCACACTCCAGGCCTTCGGCGAGATGATGTCGTTGCCCTGGCCCAGGGCGGTGGCTTGAAATCCGGCGGCACCAGCGGCCAACAGCCCGGCGGAAATAAAAAAATTCTTCATAAACATCTGAATCTTGGTTTGACCGGAAACACCCATTGCCATTCAAAAAAAGTATTTTTCAGCCGATAACTGCTCCTAGGCTATCTGTTTGCCGGAAAGCCGTCAAAATAATTTTCACCCGATTTGTTCACCGCAAAAAATGTTTAAAACACAATTGACACAATTATTTTTCCCGGCTGCCACCGTCCCGTTTCAATTCCTTCACCAATGATTTCAAGGTCAGAGTGTTCACCACGTCCTTTTGTTCCAGCCAGCCTTTGCGCGCCAGGCCCGCACCCAGCCGCAAGAACCCCGCGTGTTCATTCCGATGCGCGTCTGGATTTAAGACACACTTCACGCCCCGGCTCTTCGCGTAAGGCCAGTGCCGCCAGTCCAGGTCAAACCGATACGGATTGCAGTTCAGCTCAATCCACGTCCCCGTCGCCGCGCACGCGTCAATCACCGCGTGGACATTCACCGGATACGGCTCGCGCTCCAGAATCAACCGCCCCGTCAGATGGCCGAGGATGTGGACGAACGGATTTTCCGCCGCGCGGATCAGCCGCTGGGTGTTCTCCGCCTCGCTGCTGGATGGGACGTGCAGGCTCGCCACCACCACGTCCAGTTCCGCCAGCACCTCGTCGTCAAAATCCAGCCGCTCCTTCAAAATGTCCACCTCGCTGCCGGTCAACAGCCGGAAATCACTTCCGCGCGCCGCAATTTTCTCGTTCAACTTTTTGATCGCCACGATTTGCTCCCGCAGCCGCGTCGCATCCAGCCCGTTTGCTTGAAACGACGACTTCGAGTGGTCCGTGATCGCCCAATACTCCAATCCAAGCTCCTCCATGTGCGCCGCGATTTCCTCCAGCGTGTTCTTGCCGTCGCTCCAGTTCGAGTGATTGTGCAGCGCGCCCTTGAGCTGCGTCCACTCGATGAGCTTCGGCAGCTCGTTTTTCTCCGCCGCCAAAAATTCACCGTGGTCCTCGCGCAATTCCGGCGGCACAAACACCAGGTCCAGCTTGGCGAAAATCTCCGCCTCGTCCTGGCACGGCACGAGCAGTTTCGCATCGCGCGTCTCCTCCTTGGACTTGAACAGCCCGTATTCATTCAACCGCAGCCCGCGCTGGATCGCCCGTTGCCGCATCACGATGTTGTGCTCCTTGCTGCCGGTGAAATACGCCAGCGCAAACGGAAATTCCGCGTCGCTCACCACGCGCAGATCGCACTGGATGCCGCCTTCGAGAATCACGCTCGCCTTCGTCTCCCCCTTGGCCAGCACCTTCACGATGCCCGGCTGCGAAACAAAAAATTCAATCACGTCCGCCGCCTTCTTGGATGACGCCAGCAGGTCAATGTCGCCGCAAATTTCCTTGAACCGCCGCAAACTTCCCGCCGTGCTGCAGCGGATCACCGCCGGCTGCGCGCGCAATTTTTCCAGCAACGGCTCCGCGGCGGCGAGCGCGTCCGCCAGCCGGTGTTTGCTGGCGTAAGTGCGCTTGAGCTCGATGCCTTCCAAAATGTTCGCCTGCGTTTTTTCGCCGAAGCCGTCGAGTTCCGCCACCTTGCCCGCCTGGCAGGCCGCTTCCAGTTTCTCAATCGAATCAATGCCGAGTTTTTTATTCAGCGCCTGGATTTTCTTCGGGCCAAGTCCGGAAATTTCCAGCATCGCAATCAGCCCCGGCGGAATCGAAGCCTTCAACTCGTCGTAGTATTTTAATTTCCCCGTCTCCACCAGCTCCGTGATTTTTTGTTCCAGCGCCGCGCCGATGCCCTTGATTTCGCCCAGCCGTTTTTCCGCGACGAGTTTGGCCAGCGGCTCGCTCAAACTCTCGATCGTCCGCGCGCCGTTCACATAAGCCCGCGTCTTGAACGGGTTTTCGCCCTTCAACTCCAGCAGCACGCCAATCTCCACCAAAATTTCCGCAACTTTGTCTTTGTCCATGCGCCAAGTGAATCCAATTTGAAACCGCTAATCCACGCTAATCTTCGCCAATCAAAAAACAGCCTTCGAAATGTTTTTATCAGCGCAGATTAGCGGTTAAAAAACTTTGCGGCTTTGCCCCTCCGCGTCTTTGCGTTAAAATGTCCCGCATGAGCGAACTGACCATCCGGCCGCTGCGCGACGACGCCGAGGCGCGTGCTTGCACCGCGCGCTTGATTGAGTTTGGCCCGTGGCGGACCCTCGGCATCGCGGCGGAGCGCAT
>JAYVCM010000470.1:0-3041 GCA_043749955.1 Limisphaerales bacterium
CCAGCCCTTGGCGAGACCGAGATTGAGAATCATCCGCACGCCGTCCGCGCCGCGCGCGTGCTGCGTGATGCCCATGCTCCAGACGAGCACGCCATTCTTGGCGTTGCGGATGAGCGACGCAAATTCCTCCATGCTCGCGCGCGGCAGGCCCGCCTGAATTTCCAGCGCCGCCCACTCCAGCGCGCGACATTCGGCGGCCAGCTCGGAAAAATTATTCGTGTGATCGCGAATAAACGCTTCGTCGCAGCCGCCGATTTCAATCAATGATTTCAACACGCCATAGAGAAAACCGATGTCGCCACCGAGCGAAACGGGAAACCAATAATCCGCGATGCCCGTGCCGAACACCGCGCTGCTCAACGTCGAAGGCACCCAGTAGCGGTCCATGCCCGGCTCGCGGTAGGGATTCACCATCACGACGCGTGCGCCGGTGCGTTTGGCTTCGTGGAGATATTTCGTCGTGACGGGCTGGTCGTTGGCCGGGTTCGAGCCGAAGAAAATAATCAGGTCAGTGCCCCACCAATCCTTGTAGCTGCACGTCGTCGCGGCCACGCCGAGCATTTCCTTCATCGCCGAGGTGGAGGGCGAATGACAAATTCGCGCCGCATTGTCCACGTTGTTCGTGCCAAGCGCGCGGGCGGCTTTTTGCGCGACGTAATAAACTTCATTCGTCACGCCGCGCGCGGTGACGAAGAACGCGAGACGCTCCGGTGATGTGGTGCGAATTTTTTCCGCGATGCGCGAGCTGGCTTCATCCCAGGAGATGCGACGAAACCCGGCGTCGCCGGCCTCGCGCAGCATCGGATACGGCAAGCGCCCGAGTTCGCGGAGCTCTTCGTTGTCGAGCGAATCAAGTTCCGCGACGCGCTCCAGCCGCCGTGGATCGAGCGCGGGCGCGGTGTTCAACCGCAGCAGATTCAGGCGCGTCATGCACAGGTGCGTGCCGGAAATCGTCCAGTCGTGAAACCCGGCCACGCCGAGCGCGCAGCCGTCGCACACGCCCCGGCTTAAAACTTTCCACGCGTAAGGAAGATTGTCGCGGTTCCGCCACGCGATGCCGATCATGTCGCGAAAGTGCTTGGGCTTGGTGCGGCCCAGACCAAACGGAATCGCGGCGAGCAGGCGGTCGCGCCAGGTTCGCCGGATTGCGTGTTGTGGTTTGGTTGTGCTCACAGTTTTAAGAGCGTTTCTAAAATCCGCTTCGCGTTAATGTCTTTCGGAAATTCCAGCCTGGGAAAAACCCGGCGGAACACTTATGGGCTCTGCTGCTGCAATCCCAAAGGGATTGTGACTTCCAGCCCAGGGTTGCGAGGCACGAGCTACCCTGGGTTTCCGGTCGCGCGATTTCAACCCCAACGGGGTTGCGTCCTGACTCCGGCCGCCGCAACCCCGTTGGGGTTGTTGGCCTCCGCCAATTTTCCCAAGGTAGCTCGTGCCTCGCGACCCTGGGCTTTGGGCCGGAATCCCTTTGGGATTCAACTCTGGAATTTTCAAAAAGCATTGCGTTACGTTTAGTGTGGCGTAACCATCGGAGCGCGGCGTTCACGCCGCTTCAACTTCCGCACGGCCATTCGCTCCCGAACCCCAAACTGTCCTCCACGTTGAAGCGGCATAAATGCCGCGCTCCATCGCGCCAAGTTTCAACCCTTCGCCGCGCGTCCCGGAAAAGTCAATTCCGCGATGCCGCTCTTGTCCAGTTCACCCAGCCCGACGGCAACCATTTTGTCGTATTGCGATTTCGTCGCGGCGGCGAGCGGGAGGTTCAAGCCCTGCTGCTGGCCGAGCGCGAGCGCGATGCCGCTGTCTTTGGCGGCGTGCGCGGCGGAGAAATAGCACGAGTGCTCGCGGTTGATCATGTCCTCGCCGTCGGTGACGATGACGCGGCTGTTCGCGCCGGTCTGCGAGAACACTTCCATGACCGTTTTCAGATCCAATCCCAGCGAGGCGGCGAGTCCCAGCCCTTCGGCGAGTCCGGCGGTGTTGATGTTCATGACCATGTTGACGAGCGCCTTGACCTGCGCCGCCTGCCCGGTGTGGCCGATGTAGCGCAAAAGTTTTCCGTCATCCGAAAGCGGGATGAGAACTTCCTGCACGCTGTCGAAGACGGATTTTTTTCCGCCGCACATGAGATAGAGCGTTCCGGCCAGCGCCTGGCTGATGCTGGAGGCCATGCAGGCTTCAAGGCTGTGCGCGCCGACTTTTTCCGCGCGCTTCTCCACTTCAACGTGGGTCGCGGGAGAAACGGTGGCGCAGTTGATGAAGGTCTTGCCGCGTGCGCCGACGAGCAGCGAATCACCGCTCTCCGAAAACACGGCCAACTGCGCGGCATCGTCGGTGACCACGGTGATGATGATCTCCGCCGCAGCGGTGACGGCGGCAAGGGTGTCGCAGGCTTTCGCGCCGATCTCGGTCGCGAGTTTGGCCGCACCGTCGCGATAGGTGTCATAAACGGCGGTGACGGCGAAGCCCTGGGATTTGAGGCGGCGGGCCATGTTGGCCCCCATGCGTCCGACTCCGACAAAGGCGATGGATTTTTTCATAAGGTTTTTTTTGATGAGGGCTATCTGGTTGGTTATTTCGCGGCGAGAGCTTTTTGCCACGCTTTGGCGATGAGCGGGCGCAGAACTTTGGCGTCCTCCCAACTGTTGGGCAGTTGCGCGAAATTGTAGCCGCCCCGAGCCGGCCCCATTTCCGGCACGCAGAAAATCTCGCGGCCAGCCTGGCTGCCCTTGACCCACAGCGCCAGAGTTTTTTCGAGGAAGGGCAGCCACTGTTGTAATTCCACCGAGAGCCTGCCTTTGCCATCCGTCACCGGCACCTGGCAATGATGTCCGTTGAACGGGCGGAAATGAAACTGCTCGGCGCGCTGGATCAACTTCGCATCCACCAGCAGGCGTTCCCAGTAAGGCGGCGCGAGATGTTTCACGCAGGCGATGTGCGAGAAATCCCAGGTCATCGGCAGCAACCGGCCGGTCGCCTTTTTGTAGCCGGCGGCGATGGCGTAGGTTTTTTCCGGCGTCTCGGTGCAGGTGTCGCGGTGG
>JAYVCM010000471.1:0-8775 GCA_043749955.1 Limisphaerales bacterium
AGCGGTTCGGGGTTGGCGACTTCGGGGAACTTCAAGCCCTGCCGTTTCAAATCTTCGCCGTAGTATTTGTCAATCTCGGTGCGGGTGCGGCGGATCATCAGGAACTTGAGGATTTTCTCGCGGGTCTCGCGGGCGTTTTCGCGGACGATCTTGAAGTATTGCTCGCGGTCGCGCTGGCGATCCAAGCCCTTGAGCCTTTGCTGCATCTTCCCGAAGAAGGCTTCAAGATTGCGGACGTTCGGGATGGTGCTGTTCTTGCCGGGCTGGAACAGTTTGATCTGGCTCAAGATGTCCTGCGGCGTGTTGTTGAGCGGCGTGGCAGAAACCAACACGACGCGCTTGCCGCGACAAATCTGCGCGAGCAATTCGTAGCTCTGCGTGTCCTCGGTGCGGAAGCGGTGCGATTCGTCAATGAAAACGGTGGTGAATTTCTGGAGGTCGCGCTCCAGGAGCGATTCCAGTTTGCCGAGCGACTCGCACAGGTAGCCGCGCACACCGAAATCGCGGAAGACATTCGGCCATGAGCCGGGATTGTGTTCGTCGAGCAGGTGCGGCGGGGCGATGACGAGGCAAGGTTCGTTCAACTGCTGCGCGAGAAGCGCGGACATGAAAGTTTTGCCCAAGCCGACTACGTCAGACAGAAACGCGCCGCCGTATTCATCGAGAACTTTGCGGGCGTTCAGCACGGCCTCTTCCTGATATTTCAGTTTTTTGAAGCCCGTCGGCAGATACATGTCTTCGATTTCGTCGGGCAAATTGAGTTCGCCACGGAAATACTCGTAAAGAAATTTCAGGTAGAGTTCGTAGGGCGTGAACTGCGCGAACGGCGATTTGACTTCGATGGTCGTGACATAATCCTTTGTCACGTCCACGGACTTGGCCCAAAGCTCATTGAATTTATGGAGCGCGAAGTCGTAATCGGAGCGGTTCTTCAACTCCACGTTGAATTCGAGGTTATTCTGCAAGCCCGCTTCGGTGAAGTTGCTCGAACCGGTGATGACCCGGCCTTTGTCGCGGTCGCCCTCGTGGAACGTCATGATGTAAAGCTTGGCGTGCAGCCGCTCCGACGGATAAGCGCGGACTTCCAACTTGCCGGATTTAATCCACTCCACAAACTTGCGGACACCATCTTCCATATCCGAACTGTCGCCAGACTTTTGGAGTTCGCCTAAGATTTCGCCCGGAACGCGCTCCCTCACTTGGGCGTGAGATTCCAAAACAAACTCCTGCTGCTCCTTCGCGGTTTGGATCAATTCGTAAGTTGCCCCGTCGGTCTTGATGCCGATGAGAATGCGAATCTTCTCCGTCTTCGTGAGCGCGGGATGAAGTTTGTGGAAGCCGCTGATGAAAAAATAGCCGACGAGACAATCAAAGAGGCGCGTGTCGTCACCAAGCAAGACGCCGAAGCGGTCTCGCAGGCTTTTGCCGGACTCGTTGGTGATGAAGGTCAGGTCGGAGGACATTGCGCACGAGCGCAACTGCGAACTGACGGGAAATTCTAAAAAAGAAGAGGCGCGACTCAACGCGTCCTGCCCCGAGGCACGACGAAGCGCCTACACAGCAAACACGCCAAGCCGCGCCCATTTGGGCGCGCTCGGTCGGTTGCTGTGAGGGCTTGGAAAATTCGTCGTTTTCGGGGCAGCCCCGTAGCCGTAGCTACGCTAAATTGTTTAGTTAAATAATAATCGTCGTTTGGTTTTTCTAACGCGGCCAGTGTGCGCGAAACGGCGAGAGTTGGAAAGACAGAGTTTGACCGAAGGCGACACCTCACCCCGTCCCTCTCCCCGACCGAGGCGGAGAGGGAGAAGTTATTTTGCGTTCCTTGCGTTCATTGCGGTTGAAAATTGGTTGAGAGTTGAATGTTGAATGTTGAATGTTGAAGCGGAAATCCAAGACCCACCTCACCCCAACCCTCTCCCCATTCGTCCGACGAACGCGGAGAGGGAGAAGCGTTCGTGTGGTTTGTGTATTTCTTCCCGCCTTCCAAACGCACACCACTCTGCGTCTTGGGGGCAACAGTCTCGACTCGCTCGCGTTGTGCCTGCTATGCTCTTCGCCGTGGAACTGAAGGAACAACCGTCCGCACCGACGCTCGCCCACAAGCTGGGCGACACCGCCCATGTTTCCGGTCTGGCGATTCATCTGGCGCGGCAGAGCGGTGCGGGTGAACGTCTCCCCGAATGGCTGTTGAAAGTCGCCATTGAACGCGGGGCCAAACATTATCAGCGCGACTTTGATCCGTCACTGCCGCCGGACAATCCGGCCATTGCCAGCGAAGACATTGGCGTGGCGCTCTGTCTGGGCCAGATGCCGGACGAGCCGTGGCTGGTTCGTGCCGCCGCCCAATTGCTTTCATCGCCAACTGTGGATCCGAAACATCTCGCTCATCTTGCGGAGATGGAACGCATCGAGCCGGTGCTGCTGCACATCGCTGCCGCCTGCGAGCGGGTGGATCCAAAATTGGAACCGTGGGCGACGCTGCGACGCGTCTTGCACCCGCGCCGAACCGTCCGCACCGAAGCGCTGCCGCACTGGACGCGATTTGCCATCCTGCCCGGGCTGACCCGCGATGGTTATGCGCCTCCGCAATGGCTCATGCGTCGTGAATAACCCGCTTCTCATCCTGCAAACGCTCGACCGGCACCTTGATCATCCGGTCGAACTGACTCTCTACGGTCGCGCCGCCCTTGCGCTCGGTTTTGCTTCCCATGTTGCCAGTCATGAAACCACGCAAGACGTGGACGTGATCATCCCGCTCGGCCAGCTCGACGCATTGCACACGGATGAACAATTCTGGGCCGCCCGCAACGCCACCAATGTCGAACTGGCCGAGCGCGGACTTTACATGACACATCTGTTCAGCGAGGCGGACGTTTTTCTGCTGCCTGATTGGATGGGGCGTCGCGTCCACATACCAAATTCTTTCGCACACTTGACGCTTTTCCGCCCGGCGACCATTGACTTGATCCTCACGAAGATGATGCGCGGCAATGATCGTGAGGATATGGCGGACGTGGAATTTCTTTTGAAGCAGGAACCGGTTTCCGAGGCGGCATTGCGGGCGGCGTTTGAGCGCGTCCGATTGCCGGAACTCCAGGAACTGCACGACGCTTTTCGTGCCGCTCAACCCAAAGTGCTGGGAATCGCCCGCTCGCTTGGATTTAACAAATAAAAACTCATTTCAGCATGGACGACCTTTCCAAACATTATCAATTGCTGGGGCTGAAGCCGGGCGCGTCGCCGGAGGAGATGAAGCAGGCGTATCGCGACATGGTGAAGGTGTGGCATCCCGACCGTTTCTTGCACGACGATCGCATGCGGGCGCTGGCGCAGGACAAGCTCAAGGAAATCAACGGCGCTTACGAACTGTTGAAGGCCCAGGCGTTTCAGGATTCCATCGCGCCGGAACCGTCCGTTGCTCCTGAAACAGAAACCACTGCCGCAGCTTCATCGCCGGCACGCCATCGCACGGCGCTCTGGGCGGCGCTCGGTGTGCTCGCGTTCTTGGTGATGGCGGGCGCGGCGATTTTATTTTTTGGTAACGGCGATGGTAATAAAACAACGGCCGCTCCGCCAACCAACGCCGTTGTTGCCGCCAGCAGCTTGTCCGCGACAAACGCGCGTTTTGCATTAAAATTTAACCTTAACAAAGGTCATCTCGCCATCGCAACGACGGGAGCGTTGACCGGCACGTTCACGGTGGAATGTTGGGCGTTGACGCACCGGCCCAAACAGATTGGAACCATCGTGAGTTCGTGTGCGCCGAATGATTTTAGTTTCAACCTCAAGTTCAGGCAGGGAAAACGGTTTCATGCGGACATCGGTGACGGTTCACGCTGGATTGCGAAGCTGGCCAACGCCACGTTCGCTTATGAGCGGGACACCTGGTATCACGTCGCCTATGTCGTGACGTCGGATAAATACCGCATCTACGTCAACGGCAAGCAGGTGGCGACGAAGGAGATTTATCCAGCCGGCAATCCGATGCTCTACGATGACAAACATCACTTGTGGCTGGGCGCGGATGGAGGAGCTGCGCCGGATGATCTCGATGGCCGCATCGCGGAGGTTCGCATCTGGCGCACGGCGCGCACGCAGACGCAGATTGAATCCAACTTGAACGAGACTTTGACGGGTGATGAACCGGGGCTGGTGGGCTGCTGGCGTTTCGCGGAAGGCGCGGGAACCACGACGGCGGACAGCAGCGGTCATGGTTTTACGGGCACGCTGGTCGGCGCTGTCGCATGGAGCAGGGAAACTCCGCCAAGCTTTCGTCGTTGACGAGATTCGTTTGACAAGATGAGACCTCTGCAAAACCGGAACGCCGGTCTCCGACCCGGCTCGACCCAGTTTGAGTTGCCAACGCGCCGGGTCGGAGACCGGCGCTCCGGGTTTTGCAGAGGTCTCGATGCGATTTTTATCGAAGCGGAATCGCGGGTTCATTAAGCTGCGGCCATCATGTATTCGCCCGCTGCCACCCGTTACGACTCGCCAAACTTTTACCGCCGCTGCGGACGCTCCGGCGTCCGGCTCCCGCTGATCTCGCTCGGCCTCTGGCATAATTTCGGCGCGAAGGATTCCTACGCGAACGCCCGTGCCATTGCGTGCCGCGCGTTTGACCTGGGCATCACGTGCTTTGACTTGGCGAACAACTACGGGCCGCCGGCTGGTTCGGCGGAAGAAACCTTCGGTCGCATCCTGCGCGAAGACCTTGGCCAGTGGCGCGATGAAATGATCATCACCACCAAGGCGGGTTACGATATGTGGCCGGGGCCGTATGGCGAATGGGGTTCGCGCAAATATTTGTTGTCGTCGCTGGATCAATCGCTCAAGCGCATGGGCGTTCCGTATGTGGATATTTTTTATTCGCATCGTCCCGACCCCGACACGCCACTGGAGGAAACGATGGGCGCGCTGGCGCACGCCGTCCGCAGCGGCAAGGCGCTCTATGTAGGCCTCTCCAATTACAAGCCCGCCGAAACCGTGCAAGCCGCGAAGTTGCTCCGCGAAATGGGCACGCCGTGCCTCATCCATCAGCCGCGTTACTCCATGCTGGATCGCTGGGTGGAACCGCAGTTGCTCGCCACGCTCGAAGCGGAAGGCATCGGCTGCACGGTTTTCTCACCGCTGGCGAAAGGCGTTTTGACCGACCGTTATTTCAAGGGCATCCCCGCCGATTCGCGCGCGGGTCACGATCCGAGATTTCTCCGTCCGGCTGACATCACGGATGCGGTGCTGGCGAAAACAAAAAAACTGAACGACCATGCGCAGTCGCGCGGGCAGACGCTGGCGCAGATGGCGCTGGCATGGGTGCTGCGCCACAAGACGGTGACGAGCGCGCTCATCGGCGCGAGCAAGGTGAGCCAGGTGGATGATTGCGTGGGCGCGATGAAGAATCTGAATTTCACCGGCGAAGAACTGGCGTTGATCGAGAAGATACTTGCCAACCAGCCGTGAGTGAGCTGCGAGGAATAAAAATCCCCGGAATGAAACGACATCCGACCCTGCGTTGGTTCACGTCTGGTAGATAGCATGTGCCGGCTGGTGCATTGGACACTGCCCCCGAATCCGTTGGCAATGCGGAGCGCCGATCTCCGAATCCGGCGAGTTAGTAGCGACATCTCAACACCTGCCGGGTCGGAGACCGGCGCTCCTTCAGCGGATCGCCGGCCAGTTGGTCAGCGGGAACTCGGTGAGTTGATAATCGCTGCCGGCGTGGTTATTCGTTGAGAGCTGGTGCATCACGCGGTTGATGGCCGGGATTTGGGCGGCGTAGTTGGGGCCGCTGCGGGCCGTGTAATTATGCGAGACCAAAACCAGTTGATTGCCGATGAGCAGCATCTCTGGATTGGAGGAGTCGCCCGCGCGGATGGTCACGTTCCAGTTCTTGGCGAGTCCGTCAGGGACGGTCTGGCTGTTGTCCCAAAGAATGTAGCCACCGTTTCCAAACGTCATTGGCTGGCCGAACAAATACATGTCTTGATTCATCCCGATGCCTTGAACGAAATGGGTGGATGATACCGGAAGATAGTTGGTGAAATTCGCGGGGATCACCGGCAGAAATCCAACTGACGGCGGCAGATCCGCATCCAGGAATCCAACCGAAGTATCATTGGCCACATCCACGCGTTGCAACGTTTTCCGCCAGTGAACGACGTTGTTGGAATCCAAAAATGCGATCGTGTAACCCTCCGGGTGCATGTGGGTGGCGCCAACGTAGTGTCTCGGCGAAACCATCGTGGGCAGTCCCTGGCCGCCTGGAACATTGCTGAAGCCGATGGGTGTGGCGCTCAATCCCTGAACGCCGCGCAGCCAGAATGAGTGCGACCAGATGGCATTGGTGAGCCGGTTGAGGTGGATTGAGTTGGGCGCGCTGAATTCAAGCAGGTCGGGGTAGCCGCTGGTGCGGCCGGCAGCATGACCGGCGGCGTTCGTCGCCAGGTGAAAGGCCAGGGTGTGGTCAGGAGACGAGTCGTTGGCCAGTGAGTTGAAAGGCAACGTGGCTGCGCTGACACCGCAAAGAAACACAAATCCGGTCCGGCCGGGAAAACCGCCGGCCAGAAATCTCAAGCAGTTGGGAACATTCATGGTGAAGTGATCGGATCGGGTTTGATTCGCCCCGGCGAAGGCGATGTTTGGTCACGAAACGCCAGCAGAAAATAAATCATCACGCCGGCCACCAGCGCCGCGAGGCCGCCCCAGAAAACCGGCCAGTGCGTGCCGCTGGTTTGCGTGCAGGCGTTGAACCACCAGCCGGTGCCGAGGTAGCCGATGAGGTTGCCGATGCCGCCGTTCATGAACGAGAGCAGCGCCTGCGCCCGCGCCCGCCACGCGCCTTCGATGTGCTGGTCCAGATAGATTTGCGCGGTGATGAAGATGAGCGCAAACGACGCGCCGTGCAGCATGATGCCCGTGAGCAGAAAATATTTTCCATCCACCGCGCTCAAGGCGAACCGCACCACGCCGATGGCGAGGCCGGCGGCAAAAATCCATTTCAACCGCCAGTTCAGCAGCAGCCACGCGAGGCTGAACATCGCCACGATCTCCGAGATTTGCGCGAGGCTCATCCACGCGCTCGTGTGCGTGAAGCCCAGCGCGAGCAGGTGCGTCGGCGCGAACGGATAAAACGCCGCCAGCGGTATGCTCAACAGCGACGTGGTGATGAACACGACGCGATGGCGCGGATTCTTCAGGAGCGTCAGCGCATCGAGGCCGAGGCGTTCGTGCCACGAAAGGTTCACGGCGGACCTGGGAACTTCCAGCCGCGGCAGAAAAAAAGTGAACGCCGCGACCACCAGCCACATGGCGGCGGCGGCATAGCCGGCGAACGGCGACGTGTCCGCGTTCAGCAAACTGACGAGCAGCGCGCCGCCCATCCAGCCGAAGGTCGCCATCGAGCGGATGGGGCCGTATTCCTTTTTGGCATCCGCCAGCCGCGCGAGAACCAGCGCGGAGGAGATGCTGAACATCGGCGCGTAGGCGAGGTAATAAATCTGGATGAGCAACAGCACGAGCCACGGATGAAAATCATATTTGATGGCCGTGCTGACGGCGGCGAGCGCGATGGCGGTGGCGGTGGCGAGCCAGCGCAGGACGCGCGCCGGCGGCACTTCCCGGTCGGCCATCGCGCCGAACATCAGCGGCGAAACAAACGCGGCCACGGCGGAGGCGGCAAAGGCGAACGGCTTGATGGCGTGCAGTCCGTGCGCGTCGAGGATCGGGCCGAGCGGCACAAACCAGATGGCCATCGCCGCGCCTTGGATGAAAAATAAAATCATCAGTTCGGCGTATTCGGCTTTGCGCAGCGTCCTTAACATTCGCGCGGAGAATAACTGAACGCAGCGAAAATAAAAGCGCGCAGCCTTCCGGCTGCGCGCAGATTTTTTTGATTGAAGCGGCGGATTATTTCTGCGTCTTGGCTTCCCAGTCGCGGGACTGGACATCGCCGTTCCGGTTGAATTCTGATTTGCCCTTGATGGAACCATCGGCCACCGTGCCGGTGTATTTGTTCGTGAACGAATTTCCGTTGAAGGAGCGCACCACGGTGAAGGAGATTTCCGCACCGGTGAGCTTGGCATCGGCGATTTCCGTGTCAGTGGACTGTCCGTCGCGGCCCGGAGCGGAGATTTTGCCGGTCAATTTATCGCCGTCCAATTTGAGCGCGAGCGTGTTTGTCCGGTCGGGTCCGCCGTTACGGCCGGGCGTGGTCCAGACGTAGGTTCCCGTTGGATCCACTTTTTTGTCTTCCGCCTGCGCTTGGATCGCGCCCAGCAACAGCGCGGCGCCCAGCAGGATTTTTGTGAATTTGTTTGTGGTCATGTTATTTGGTTGGTTGATGGTTGAGGTGCCCAGAAATGCTTTGCAGCGCATCGGGGAAACTCACTGGTAACAGACCGTTATTGGAGGGTCAAGGCTGCAACTGGCGCTGATAAACACGCACCCAGTCCACCTCAAATCGGATGGGGAATTTCGTCTGCGAGGGATCGCCGCCGCAGTCGCCGCCGATGGCCTGGTTCAAAATAAAATAAACCGGCCGGTGAAACGGATTGCCACGGTCGGCGTTGTCGGCGTCCGCAAGGTCGAGATGATTCATCAACTCGCCGTCGAGCCGCAGATCAATTTTTAGTTCGTCCCATTCCATCGTCCAGATGTGAAATTGTTTTGACCAGGCCTCGCCGCCCAATTCGGCCACTGATTTTCGTTTGCTCCACCATTTCATTTTTCCGTCGAGGCCGCAGCCGATGTTGGCCAGGTTGGTGCCGGCGTAAAACTCCA
>JAYVCM010000472.1:0-5157 GCA_043749955.1 Limisphaerales bacterium
TGCAGGTCGCGGATGAGGTCGCGCAGGTCGGCAGCCTTCTCGAAGTCGTGCGCGGCAGCGGCTTTTTTCATCTCCGCCTCGAGCTGCGGCTGCATTTCGCGGCACTGGCCTTCGAGGAAATTGCACGCGGCCTTCACCTGTTCGAGATACTGCTCGCGCGTCACGTTGCCGACGCACGGCGCGGTGCAGTATTTCAGATTCGCGTAGAGGCAATGCTTGTAATCCGCCGCGCCCGGCGTGAACACCCGGCAGCCGCGCAGGTTAAATTGTTTCCGCGCCAGCGCGACGGTGTTGCGCAGCCCGACGGAATTCACGAACGGCCCGAAGTAGCGCGCGCCATCGTCCTTCTTGAAACGCGTGAAGGTGAAGTTCGGGATCGGGTCGTTCAGGTTCACCTTGAGCATCAGGAAGCGCTTGTCGTCGCGCAGGCTGATGTTGAAGCGCGGCTTGAATTCCTTGACGAGCTTGCTTTCGAGCAGGAGCGCCTCGGGTTCGCTGCGGACGACGTGGACATCGAAATCGCAGATCGCCTCGACGAGCGCGTTGAACTTCAAGTCCCAGCCCAGGCGTCGCGACGATTGGAAATACTGGCTGACGCGCTTGCGCAGATCGAGCGCCTTGCCGACGTAGATGACCGTGCCGAAGCGGTCCTTGTGCAGATACACGCCGGGCTTGTGCGGGACGGTTCCCAGTTTTTTGCGGATGGCTTCAGCGACAGGCACGCGGAGAATTTCCACGCAAAGCGAAACGAACGCAAAGAGTTTTTAACCGCGGCTGGACACCGATTGGAAACCAGCGCGGCGGTGCGCGAAGCGTCAGCCGGAGCGCGCCCGTCCAACGGCGGTAGGGCAGGCTTACAGTCCCGCTCGGAGCGGGATGCGGCGGCTTACCAGCCGCCGGTTTTGCCGTCGGAAAAAGTGCGGGCAACTTCCAAGGAACACGGGGCTGGTAAGCCCCGTAAATCCCGCTCCGAGCGGGACTGTAAGCCTGCCCTACGTCAGCGGCGGCTTCGACTTCGGCGTTCGTGTTAAAAGCCGCCGGTGGCAGGGGCATCGCTGCGGCCGTCCCGGCCGCGCCGCCGTTCAATCGCCGAACAGTTTTTTCAAATTCGCCCGCGCAGCCTCTTCGCGGGACAGTTTAATTTCCTTCGCCACCCACTTGCGCCGGGCGAATTCAAAATACTCGCAGAAATTTCCCACCGCTTTTTCCAGCACCAGATCGGCGCGGCGTTCGCGGCATTGCTCCGCCACATGCGGGTCGTAGCTCTGGCAGTTCAGGCACACGCGCAGGTCGGCGCGGCATTTCATGCAGACTTCGCCGCGGCCGGGGTTGCCGGCAATCGTCCAGGGTTCGCCGCAGTTGTGGCAGTGCCGCGTCATTCTTAAGTATGGCCGTCAATGGAAGCCGTCAGCCGTTTGTAATCTTCCGGCGTGTCCAAGTCAAGCGGCAGGCCGGTGTCGGCCACCGGACATGAAACGGGCGGTGGCACCGTGAGTTTCAAAAAATCTTTCAATGTCCGTGCCTTGGATTTTTTTAATTCAACAAACGCCGGTCGCGGCATGATTACCGGATGACCCGCCCGCCCGCCAAACTCCGGCTGGCAAATCGCTTCCTGATTTTGTGCAGAAAAGTCCAGCAACTCCCGCAACGTCTCCGGCTGCAGATGGGGCTGGTCGCCCAGGACGATGGCCCAGCGGGAAATTTCCTGCCGCCAGCCGTTCCAGTTCGCCGTGCAGACAACGGAGCTGAACATCCCGCGTTCCGGCTGGGGATTTTCAATGCGATCCGCTTTGGAAAAGTCCAGCCGGTCCAGTTCCGCCGCGAGCGCAGCGTCGTTTGCCCGCAGCACCACGGCGATTTGCCCCGCACCGACTTCGCGCCACCGCGAAAGCAGATGTCCGATGACCGTCGTGTCGTGCCACGGCAGCAAAAGTTTGGGCCGCCCCATGCGCGCCGACGCGCCCGCGCCGAGAATCACGACGCCGAGTTGAGGATGACCGCTTGCCATGCGTGGCTTGTGCGGCAAACCGGCGTTGGCGTCAAGGCGCGAATTGACTGGCAAAACAAGGACGGCAGTTTTGCCGGCGAAACTCCGACGCCGGGCGCAGTGTCAGGCTGCGGAATTTTTCACAAGCCAAGACACGGGAAATAATTCCCCCTCTCCGCTCCATCGGACGGAGGGGAGAGGGCCGGGGTGAGGTGAGGCTCTCCGTTGCAAACATTCGTCCAACCACGTTCCCACCGCTCCCCATGAATCGCAGCCGAAGGGTTGGACAACTTGGTGTTGCATATGCAACACCAAGTTGTCCTGGTCGGTTCAGGGGTTCAACGCGCGAAATTTCAGTCCGGGGAGTTTTCGTCCTGCCAAAGCGAGGAAAACAATCGCCCGCTCCGATTTGATTTGCACATTTGCCGCCCCGCCGTTTTCATGGGCAAAATTTTTCCCCGATGAAAAAAGTTTTCGCCCCGATTTTCTGGCTGCTGCTCGCGCTGCTCGGCGCGGGCGCTTACGCCACGCTCGCCTTCAAGCGCGGCGAGCCGGTCAACTCCGCCTACCTGCTAATTGCCGCCGTCTGCACCTACGCCATCGGCTACCGGTTTTACTCGAAGTGGATCGCGCTCAAAGTGCTCATGCTCGACAACCGCCGCGCCACCCCGTGCGAAGTCCACGACGACGGCAAGGATTTCGTCCGCACCAACAAATTTATTTTGTTCGGTCATCACTTCGCAGCCATCGCCGGTCCCGGCCCGCTCGTCGGCCCGGTGCTGGCGGCGCAGTTCGGCTACCTGCCCGGCGCGCTGTGGATTTTGATCGGCGTCGTGCTCGGCGGCGCGGTGCAGGATTTTGTGATCCTGTTTTGCTCCATGCGGCGCAACGGGAAATCGCTCGGCGAAATGGTGAAGGAAGAATTGAATTCGCCCGCCGGTGCCATCGCCGTCGTTGCCATCCTCGCCATTCTCACCATTCTCCTGGCTGTGCTCGCGCTTGTCGTCGTCCGCGCGCTGGCGGAAAGTCCGTGGGGCGTGTTCACCGTCGGCGCGACCATTCCCATCGCGCTGTTCATGGGCGGCTACATGAGATTTCTGCGCGTCGGCAAAGTTTTGGAGGCGACCGCGCTCGGCGTCGCGCTGCTGCTGCTCGCGGTGTGGGGCGGCAAACTGGTTTATGAAGACCCGCACTGGTCGCAGGTGTTCGGCCTGCGCGACATCTCGCTCGCGTGGATCATCCTCGGCTACGGCGTCATCTCCAGCAGCCTGCCGGTGTGGCTCATGCTCGCGCCGCGCGATTACTTGAGCACCTTCATGAAGCTCGGCACGATCCTGCTGCTCGCGCTGGGAATTTTGTTCACGCTGCCGCATCTGCAAATGCCCGCCATCACGCAGTTCATTGACGGCTCCGGCCTCGTTGTCGCGGGGAAACTGTTTCCGTTCTGCTTCATCACCATCGCGTGCGGGGCGATCTCCGGATTCCACTCGCTCATCGCCAGCGGCACCACGCCCAAGCTGATCACGCGGGAAAATTACGCGCGCCCCGTCGGCTACGGCGCGATGTGCTTTGAATCCTTCGTCGCCATCATGGCGCTCATCGCCGCCTGCACGCTCGATCCGGGCGTTTATTTTTCCATGAACGTGAAGGGCGATCCCGCCACGACGGTCGCCAAAATCAACGCGCTCAATTTTCCCGTCACGGTGGACCAGATGACTTCCCTCGCGCACGACCTCGGCGAAAAAACCTTGTTCGGCCGCACCGGCGGCGCGGCGACGCTGGCCGTGGGCATGGCGCACATTTTTTCCAAGGCCGTCAACGGACGCTGGCTGGACCTCTGGTATCACTTCGCCGTGATGTTCGAGGCGCTGTTTATTTTGACGACGCTCGATGCCGGCACGCGCGTCGGCAGGTATTTGCTGCAAGGCGTGCTGGGCAAGGTGTGGAAACCGCTCGGCAACTCGAAAAACTTTTTTGCCACCCTCGTTGCCGCCGCGCTGATGGTGGGCGGCTGGGGATATTTTTTGATCCAAGGCGTGCGCGATCCGCTCGGCGGCATCAACTCGCTCTGGCCGCTGTTCGGCATCGCCAACCAGATGCTCGCCGCGATGGCGCTCTGCCTCGGCACCACGATCATTTTGAAAATGGCGATTGGAACGCCGGTCTCCGACCCGGCACGAAAAGAGGTTCATCAACGCGCCGGGTCGGAGACCGGCGTTCCGCGTCGCTCCCCGTGGCTCGCGCTCATCACGCTGGTTCCGCTGGTGTGGCTGCTGGCGGTGACGTTCACGGCGGGCGCGCAGAAAATCTGGAGCGCCGATCCACGCATCGGATTTCTCGCGCAGGCAAAGACGCTGCATCAAAAACTGCCAAATCTGGAAAACGATCTGGCTTCGGCCAAAACCACTGGCGATGCCGCCGCCATTGCCGCCGCTGAAAAAAGTTTGCGCGCGAATCGTGTGCTGGAATTCAACAACCTGCTTGACGCCGGTGTTGCCGGAACTTTTCTCGCCCTGGTCTCGGTGATTGTTTTAATCAGCATCCGCGAATGGTTTTTGCTTTTGACCAGACGCAAGCCGGCGGTGCTGCACGAAACCGCGCCGGTCTGGCTGCCGGATTACGCGCTGAAAGAAGCCGGCCCCAACCTCCGCTCGGCGGCGGGCGCGGCGGCCCTGGCATTCGGCCTGGCCAAGGAACTGTCCGGCGAAACGCAGTTCGAGCGGGCGAAGCAAGCGGCTTGCGTCTGCGAGCAGCCCAGCGACCAGAAAGTTTTCGCGCAGGTTACGGAAGAAAAATTCAACGGCATCCGCCGCTGCTGCTGATGGGTGGCCGGAGTGCGCCACCTTGCCACCGGAACCAGCGAAGAACCTTTGCGGTCAGCGGAAAATATAATGGAGCCATCCGCGATTTTTTTGAATTTTCCAAAAATCCCTTGACTCAAATCGCCTGATAAGAGATAAACGCCTTGTCTGAATCACGGATTGGTTCGAATTAAGGGTTGATATGGACAAGGGATCTTCAATGGTGGTGACGGTGTCCGTCCTCGCTTGGGCTGGAGCGACGAAGAAATCAGCATTCTTTTCTCTACGCCCAGCGACTCACTCCGCCCTGACCCGCAACCACGGCAGGCAGCCTAACCGCCAACATCAACACGCTGGCCAACCTGCGCC